>CALJKH010000096.1 GCA_937973575.1 uncultured Solirubrobacterales bacterium
AGCTTTCGTTAGCTGGACTGGCGAGGCACTCGACACGAAGATCCCGCTTCTTCGTTCAATGAGCGCACTGTCAGACAGCGCAGTCAAGGCTCTTCACCTTCTTGGTGATGAGGATGTTGAGCGCGTCTACACGACGGTTGGCCCGGAGCAGGAGTACTTCCTGATCGACGAGCAGTACTACTTCGAGCGCCCTGACCTCATCAACACTGGCCGCACTCTGTTTGGTGCCAAGCCACCTAAGGGTCATGAGCTTGACGACCATTACTTCGGCTCAATTCCAGAGCGTGTACTTGCGTACATGATGGAAGTGGAGCGCGAGCTTGCGAAGCTCGGCGTGCCGATCAAGACCCGTCACAACGAGGTTGCCCCAGCCCAGTACGAAATTGCTCCGATCTTCGAGTCGAGCAATGTTGGTGCTGACCATCAGCAGCTGACCATGCAGGTGTTGCAGAACGTGGCCCGCAAGTACGGCCTTGTCTGCCTCATCCATGAGAAGCCATTCGCTGGCGTTAATGGCAGCGGCAAGCACAACAACTGGTCAATGGGCACTGACACAGGTGAGAACCTGCTCAACCCAGGTGCAACACCACAGGACAACCTTCAGTTCCTGTTCTTCTGCACCGCAGTGATCCAGGCTGTCAACAAGCACCAGGGCCTCCTCCGTTCGGCAGCAGCATCAGCCGGTCAGGACCACCGCCTTGGCGCCAATGAGGCACCACCAGCGATCATCTCGATCTTCCTTGGTGGAGAGCTTGAGAAGGTCTTCAACGCGATCCAGACCGGCAAGGCAACACGCAGCAAGCCAGGTTCATTCCTTGGCCTTGGCGTGGATGTTCTGCCACCACTGGCTCTCGATGGTGGCGACCGTAACCGGACCTCACCGTTTGCCTTCACCGGCAACAAGTTCGAGTTCCGCGCACTCGGCTCAAACCAGTCGGTCAGCTTTGTCAACACAGTGCTCAACACTGTTGTTGCTGAGGCGATTGACGACCTTGCAGCCAAGCTCGCCAAGAACCTCAAGACCAAGAAGAAGGTTGAGGCAGCCCTGCTGCCAGTCCTTAAGGCCAGCCTTAAGGAGAACAACCGTGTCCTCTTCGGTGGCGACGGTTACTCAGAGGCTTGGCACAACGAGGCAGCCAAGCGTGGCCTGAAGAACCTCAAGACAACGCCGGACGCGCTGCCAGAGATGGTTGCCGCCAGCACTGTTAAGGCGTTCGCTAAGTACAAGGTCCTCAACAAGGTTGAGCTTGAGAGCCGCTACGAGGTTGCCACTGAGCAATACATCACCAACCTCAACATCGAGGGTGAGACAGCAGCTGGCATTGCCCGCACGCAGATCCTCCCCGCCGCAGTCCGTCACCTTGCCGAGCTTCGCATGGCAGAGGTTGAGGAGCTTGTGGTTGAGACAGAGGCACTTGTGGACGACCTCGTCAAGGCAATTAAGGGCCTTGAGAAGGCAAACGCCAGCCACCCAGAGTCAGGCACGACCATTGCGCACGCCAAGTACATGCGCGACAAGGTGATCCCGGCCATGGCAGAGGTGCGTTATGTCGCAGACCAGCTCGAAGGCATCGTCGCCGACGACCTGTGGCCACTGCCCAAGTACCAGGAGATGCTGTTCGTCAAGTAGTCCTGGCTCACAAGCCGTTGCAGTACCCCGGGGCGGTCCATGTGACCGCCCCGGTCTTTTCTAAGACCATGAACAAATACTCAATAAAGGCCCCAACCTCGACAAGAAACTGCAGAGATCCATTAACAATTCTGCGCAGCCGGCACACGCTCACAAGCGAGAGACTTAGCCTCAAGATGTGTCCCAGCAAACCCCAAGTCAGAACCTTCAGGCCTGCTACTCTCACGCCATTACTCCCCGCCGTCCGGCCCCAGCCGCACTGGCGGGGTTTTTCTTTAGCTTGGTATGAGCGAGCCGGCGACCAAATGCCGTATCGCTGTATTCATTGATTGGCAGAACGCATACCGAGCCGCCCGTGATGCCTTCGGGATGAACCAGCTTCCCGGGCGCTTCGGTAACTTCAGTCCGTACAGGCTGGGCGCTCATCTCACTAGCGCTCATCCCAACGAGTCACGCAGCCAGCTAGTTCTGGTTGAGATCCACAGAGGCCTCCCTTCCTCCAAGCAGAACCGCATAGGGAACGCCGCCAATCGCCGGCAAGCCGAGGCTTGGGTTCGCGAGGGCCCCGAGGTCATCACGCCAAAGCTTCGCCCACTGCGATACCAAGTGAGGAGTGCTCAAGGCGCCACGGCAATAGAGAAAGGCGTTGACGTTCAGCTCGCTCTTTCTGCTGTCGGACATGTCGTGCAGGGCAGCTGTGATCGGGCAATTATCTTCTCCCATGACAGCGACCTGCTCCCCGCAGTTGAAACAATCCGCGCGTTGAGAACTGCGAACCATGTGCAGACTGCCTCATGGGCAAGCCCAACCTTCCGAAAGCGCATTCCACCAGTCTCCGGCGTGTTCAACCACTTCGTCAACCAGTCGGCCTTTCGCGTCCTCGAGGACAGCAACGACTACGCGAGACGCGGCTAACGCTCCATTAACCGCAGGCCTTCTCCACGCCCCTCGCGAGCTGGGCAACAGCGGCGCCGTCAATCCCGCTGATCGTCTTCTTAAACGCTGGGATTTGCTGGGCGCGGGCTAGCTGCCCGGACTTGGTGAAGATCGCAGCTTGGTTTGAAAGCTTGCTGCTAAGCGCCGCCAGGCTCAGCTTGCACGCGCCACCTGCCGAGGCAGCAACACCGTCAATGTAGGCGGAGAGGTCGCGCACATGGCCGGCGGCGTCGTCCATCACGCGCGCCACACAGGTCGTGCGCTGCTGGGTGTCGCCACCTTGGCGTGCACAGGCCCTGATTCCCGTATTGGAGCCTGCCAACCCGACCCCGAAGGTCTTCACCCGCGCAGTCAAGGCGTTGACTTGGCTTGTGCTGAGTTTGTCATTTGACGTGCCACAGCCGACTCCAGCAACAGCGACCAATGCCAACAGCGCCACGGCAACCCACCGTTTCGGCTGGGTGCGACTCCGTGGCGTTTCGCTAGGCACGCCCCCACTCTCTCCCCTATTGGCGGCTCGTCAACCCAAATGTCGGTGGCGCAGCCAAGCGTTGTCAGCCGCGTCCGGTGGAAGAATCACGAATATGACTAGAGAAGACACACGCATCTCAGCCGTTCTGATGTTCGCCACCTACGCAGTTGGAACTGCTGGCGTCGCAATCGGATTGAGCACCGTCAACAACGACCCGCCCACACTCACCCTTGCCTGCCTGCTCGCAGTTGGCGGCGGCGGCTTCCTGTCGTGGATTCGCCACTCGATCTTCCACCGCTCTGACGCGATCCGCATGGGTTGGGACATGGGCGCAAAGAACAGCTTCCAGATCGAGGTGGGGCTCGCAAACCTTGCTTGGTCAGTTCTTGCATTCCTTGCGGTGATCCTCGACTGGGGAATCGTTGCTGAGGCAGCGTCGATGCTCGTGTTTGGCTTCTACCTCGCAAGCGTTGCTCTGATGGTCGTCTTCGGCCCACGGGATGAACACGCCCGCAGGGCTTGGGGGCCAATCCTTGGCATGGCGATCTTCGCCACGCTCCTGATTGTTGTTGGCATCCAAGGGATGAACGCCGGGACCTAGAGGCGGCTGCGGCGCTAGGCGGCCACAGCAGGCCGCGACGCCCGGCGCAGTGATGCAAGTGCGACTAGCGCCATACCCGCAGCGCCCACGAAAATTGCTGCTTCAACCGACACACGGTTGATCAGGAATCCCCACATCATCACCCCAACCGGCGAGGCCAGCGTGGACACAAACTGGGATGCCTGCAGAAGGTTCGTTGTGTCTTCCTCCGGCCCACTGGCTGATACGGCACCAATGTTGAGGGCCCGTGCTGCGTAGCGAAGGCCACCAAAGCTAAGGCCGATGAAGCACCAGGCGAGCAGCTCAGGCCGCTTGCTGATCAGCGCTGACACAACTCCGTAAGCAACCAACACCGCTGCTGCTGCAAGTGCAGCGATTGAAGCTGCTGCAATCTGCGGCCGGTTGTCTCTGGACAGCCTCTCCACAAGCCACGGGCTGGATAGTTGGCCAAAGGCCATCGCCGCAACGATTACCCCCGCGCCTGGCAGCAGTGGGGTTTGGCGAAGCGCGTCAACGATTGGGACGATCAAGCTAGCCATTGGCGCTGCAAACAATGCGATGCCACAGCGCAACATGGTCGCGCGGCGCAGCTCGTCGTTGTTGCTCAGGCGCTCGCGCATCTCGGGGAACGCGCGCTTCTTCGCCTTCGGCGTCTTCGGCTTAGCTGCCGGCCTGACTCTCAGCAAGACCACGATGAACGGAATGCCAAAGATCCCCTTCAACACAATCCCAAAGCCGGGGTGCGAGTCGTTGAGGATGATTCCGCCGAGTGCTGAGCCAATCGCCCAAGCAATGCCTGAGATGACTGACATGCGGGCGTAAGCGCCTGCCATGTCCTTACCGGCGATGTAAGCCTTCGAGAAGATCGGCGCAAGCACCCCTGACAGCCCACCGGTAAAGCCAAAGATCGGGGCGAAGCACAGCAGCACTGCGAAGCCCGGCACGCCAGCCAAGATCAACGCGCCACAGATAACCCACGTGGTCGAGCCAAGGGTGACGACCAGCCGGTAAGTCCTCTCAATCCCAAACCGGGCGGAAATCTTGGCGGTTTGCGGAACGGTGAACGCAGCCGCAACCATCACAAGAGTGAGGTAGGTGCTGGTGTAGATAGCACCCTTCGTTACACCACCAGCATTGGTGCAGATGCCGGCAGCATCAAGCGTTCCAATCGCGAGGCCACCGGTTACAGATGCGATACCAAAGAGGTAGAGCATGCCCGCACGGCCTATTGGCTCGGAGTGACTATCAGTGCCCTTGTCGCCCCTGCGTCTAAACATGGCAGCAGTGTTTCACACGGGGTTTGGGGCGTGGCCGACGATCAACGCTAGTCACGGGCTGCGCAGTCGCAGCCCGTCCACCAAGCGTTGTCCTAAAGCTTGATCTCCTTCACATTCGCCGCGCCCAAGCCACCAGCATTACTTGGCGTAACTGAGAAGGCCCACTTGCCCTTGCCTGCTGCAAGCGTGCAAACGGCCTTGGCGCCCTTGACCTTGCATCGGCCAGCCTTGGTCTTGCGGCCAAGCGTCGCTGTCAGCTTGTAAGTCACACCGCTGACAGTGGAGACTGTTGCCGTTACGACGCGCTTCTTCTTGTTCAAAGTCCACTTGACAGCTGGCTTCCCAGGCTTGGCTGGCGTTGGCGTGTAGAGCTCTGCGCTCGTCAACCGAAGTGCTCCGTTCGAGTTTGCTCCGCCTGCGACTAGGACTTTTCCGTTCGGGAGAAGCGCTGAGGTTGCGTCCGATCGGGCAGTGGAGAGGCTTCCAGTGGCAGCAAACAGGCCTGTGGTCGGGTTGTATATCTCCGCGCTCGCCAACTCCTCTGCGCCGGTTCCCCCCGCGATCAGAACTTTCCCGCTGGGGAGAAGCATTGAAGTCGAGCCGAAGCGGCCAGTGGCAAGGCTTCCAGTGACTGTGAACTTGCCCGTGGCCGGGTTATAGAGCTCCGCGCTCGCCAACTGCAGTGATTCCAGTGGCCTTGTTCCTCCTGCTATCAGGACCTGCCCGTTTGCCAGCGACGTTGCGGTCGCTATTTGGCGCGCACTATTGAGGCTCCCTGTTGGCGTGAACAGGCCTGTGGCCGGGTCATAGATCTCTGCGCTTGCCAATTCTCCCTTACCGGCGGCCCCACCTGCAATTAGGACCTTCCCGTTCGGCAAGAGAGTTGAGGTTGCCTCCCTGCGGGCCTGGGCGAGACTGCCAGTAACTGTGAACACGCCGGTGCCCGGGTCATAGAGCTCCGCGCTCGCCAAGTCACCCGCGAAGGAGTCACCGCCGGCTATCAGGACCTTGCCGTTGCGCAGGAGTGTTGCAGTCGCATAGATCGGAAGAGCACACGTCTGAACTCCAGTCACC
>CALJKH010000097.1 GCA_937973575.1 uncultured Solirubrobacterales bacterium
CACCAGACCTTGACGCGCCAGTAATCACGGCTCCAGAGCGCGGCCCGGCCAATACCGCCTGAAACCGCCTAATGGTTGAGGAAGATTCCAGCCCGAAGCCGTCGCTGCTTCGTAGGATCCGGCAGTTACGTTTTCTGTCGAACCTCTTTGAGAGCTTTCTGGTTCGCTCCGCTACCGGCCAAAACGTTTCTCACGGCAAGAATTTTCGCGTTCTGCCGGGTACCCGACTTTGGGCGCCGCGCAGCCTTGAGTTCGGCGACGACTGCTACATCGGCCGAAACGTCACGATCATGGTGGACGGCACCATCGGCGACGGCGCAATGATCGGCGACACCACTGGGATTATCGGCCGCACCGATCACGATCACCACCAGGTTGGAACGATGCTTCGCCATGCTGACTGGGTCGGCGATTACCCGGAGCGCCTGAGCCACCCCGTCACGATTGGCTGGGATGTCTGGATTGGATATGGAAGCGTGATCATGAGCGGCGTGAATATTGGCTCCATGGCAATCGTTGCCTCAGGTTCAGTGGTGACGAAGGATGTGCCGCCGAACGCAATTGTCGGTGGCAATCCCGCTCGGGTTATCGGCCAGCGGTTTGAGGATCCCGAAGCGCACGCTCACAAGTTGGGTAGATCGATCACGTGATGCAACGGCGCAGGGTTGCGATCGTTCACCCCTGGATGCCGCAGTACCGACTGCGTTTCTTCGAACTTTTGCGAAGCCGCCTTGATGAGGCGGGAGTCGACCTTGATGTCGCTCATGGGGGAGCGCCGATCAGCAACGCAAATGCCGGTGATCAGCGGACTCTCCAGTGGGCGGTCCCACTCCAGGAAAAGACGCTCTCGTGCGGACATCGGTCAATTGAACTTCGACCTACCTGGAAGACAGCGTTTGAGGCTGACCTCCTCATTACTGAAGATGGCCTGCGAAACGTGGACACACTTCGGTACCTCGCGACCCGTAGGCGCAGAGGGTTGCCAACCGCGTTCTGGGGGATGGGAAGGGTCGTCCACAAGCCGGTTACTGCTCTTGAGCGCCGCTGCAAGCTTGAGCTTCAGGAGCGGACTGACTGGTACTTCGCATACACGGAGGGGACTGCGGATTGGCTGCGGCGAGCAGGTTTTCCAAACGACCGAATTACGGCAGTTCAAAACAGCGTTGACACCTCGGCACTCTCCACTGCTCGCGCTAATGTGACCGAAGCTCGAGCGTCTGAAGTCCGGCAGGAGCTTGGTCTTACGCAAGGCCACACCGGGCTTTTCATGGGAGCTCTGCTGCCGCGCAAGAGGCTTGGCTTCCTGATTGAAGCGTGCGACATCGTCGCCGCTGCCGACCCGGCCTTCCGCCTGCTCGTTCTTGGGACCGGTGAGGATGAGGCAATGGCGAAGGCTGCAGCCGAGACCCGTCCGTGGCTACTCCTCCAAGGGGGAGTGTTTGAGCCAGTTGGGAAGGCTGAGCTTGCTGCGGCGGCTGACTTCTTGGCCGTCCCGGGGACGATTGGGCTTGTTGCAGTTGACTCTTTTGCCCTTGGGTTACCGATCGTTACAACCGACAACGAACGGCATAGCGTTGAGTGTGAGTATCTGAATGACGGGCGCAACTCTCTGTTCTCAGCTAACACGGTGGAGGCGCAGGCCTCCGCGATTCAATCCCTGATCAACGACCCGGCTCTGCGCAAACGGTTGGCGGAGGCGTGTCTGAACGATTTGAGCGGATTCTCCGTTGAAGCGATGGCAGACCGATTTGCCGCCGGGGTTCTGAAGGCTCTCGACGCAGGCAGGGTTCAGGAAAAGATTGACCTTCACTATCCGACTGATCATCTGATCCGGAGGACAAGACTGCACTCGCCAATGGGCGTCGTTGACGTTGATCGAACCAATCTCGATGACGCACTTGAAGGGATTCTCTCCGGGCTTCCAAAAACTCAACGCAAGGATGTGCACCTTGCCAATGCTTGGACGGTCGCCCTAGCTAACAAAGATCCAGCCGTTGCTCAAGCACTTGATGGAGCGGGCCTCACACTCGTGGACGGGAAACCCCTTACATGGGTGTCGAAGCTCCGCCGCGAATGGCCTCAGGTGCGTCAAACACGCGGGGTTGATGTGCTGCGCGGCACTCTTGACCGTGGCAGAGGGGCTGGAGCAAAGCACTTCCTTCTTGGTTCGACCGATGTTGTGCTTGCCGAGATGAAGCAGCGACTTGAGGCTGAATTTCCCGGTGTAGACATTGTCGGTGTTGAGAGCCCGCCGTTTAGGCAGCTGAGCGCGAGCGAGTACGCAGAGCAGGACGCGCGCATCATCGAGTCTGGCGCGACAGTCGTGTGGGTTGGCCTCGGCACCCCGAAGCAGGACTTTGAAGTTGTGCGGCTCTCCGAGGCGACTGGAATTGTCTGCGTGGCCGTTGGTGCGGCGTTTGACTTCGTTGCCGGCACCGTCTCTGAGGCGCCGAAGATGGCCCAAAGGTTGGGGCTTGAATGGCTCTATCGACTTGCCGTAGAGCCGAGGCGACTCTGGCGCCGGTACCTCCTAGGGAACTTTGAGTTCATTGCCGCAGTCGTCCGCGACTCGAAGCGTTAAACACATGCGAATTCTCATTCTTGACCGCTCCTGGGGAAATCCTTATTCCCGGGGTTTGGCTGAAGGTCTTAAAGGAGTGGGCGTTGAAGTCAAAGTGGCCGGCCCTGCTGGCCTTGGGGCGGACATCGGCGCTTACCCGCCAGCTTCGGTTGGCGTTGCGAAATGGAGGAAGGCGCCGGCTGCAGCAGCTGGCCTTCTGAAGGTTGCGACTGCCGCTGCTAGATGGAAGCCGGATGTAATTCATGTCCAGTGGCAGGAACCGGTTGACGCCGCTCTTCTTAAGGCAGCAAGAGCTGGAGCTCCTAACGCGAAGGTCGTGTTGACAGTCCACAACCCGTTCAAGCGTGCCGGGGACGAGGCGGCTTCAGAGGGCTTGGGGTCAATGCTTCGTGACGCGTCAGCTGTTGTAGTGCACGGTGATGGACTCAGGCAAGCCTTTATTGAGAGCCACCCGGAGTTTGAGGGCAAGGTGGCTGTGGTTGAGCATGGGAACTACTCCCACGTGATCGAAACGTTCACCAAGGCGGACGCACGCCAAAGGTTGGCTATCGATTCGGCTGACCAAGTCGTGGCGTTCTTCGGGCAGATCACTCCCAGAAAGGGAATCGAGGACCTAATTGATGCGGTTGCGCAACTTCCTGCGAATCCGCTCCTTGTTATCGGTGGAGCTGCGCTCGACGACGACTACCTAGACACCCTTGTGGCCCAAGCTGCAAATACGAAGGTTCGAATGCGCTGGCTGGCCTCGCTCGAACCTCTCTCTCAAAGGGATCTCGATTCTCTCGTCGCGGCAGCAGATGTTGTGGCTCTGCCTTTTGTGGACGCGAGTCAAAGCGGGTCCGTGATCTACGCGATGACGCACGGTGCCTGCATCGTCACGACTGCAGTTGGTGAACTCCCCAGAACACTTGACGGGCGAGGCATACTCGTGCCGCCCGGTGACGCGCCTGCTCTTTCCAACGCAATTAGAGACTGCTTGGCTGACCCCGCCAAGATCGTCGCCCTAGGCCAAGCTGCCGCTGACTATGCGGCAAGTGACCTCAGCTGGGGTGCGATCGCCGAGCAGATGGTCTCGACTGTCTACAGCTGATCCGACAGCGTGCGCTAGGCCGAGTTCCTAGCCAGCCGCGCCTTTACAGCTGACGCTGCCGCCCCAGCAGGGCCAAACGCCCCACTCGCAATTGCGGCTATCAGCAGCGCCAGGCACCCCAACAGCCTTGTTACGAGTCCCGTTGCCCCGGTGAGGGGGAGAGTCAAGTCCGCTGCAATCCACACGACTAAAACGACCATCACTGGTGGCACCGATGACGCCCAAGGAATCCGGATTGGCGAGTCGCGTCTGACTGATACCCAGTATCCAGAGGTACAGAGCAGTAACACGGCGTAGCCAACAGCGGAGGCGATAGCTGCTGCGCGGATGCCTCCGCTCGGGACCACCAAGAACAGCAGGGCAATGTTGACTGCAGCACCGACAGTGCTGCCGACCCAGATCAAGCGGTTGCGCCCGGTTGCCAAGTTGATGCAGCTTGCCGGGATGTAATAGAGGCCAAGCAACCCGTAGCCAAGAGCAATCCAGCCGACGACTTCACCAGCACCCGAGAACGAAGGTGGTGACATCAGCGCAACCAACGGTGAGGCCATTAGTGCCACTGCGCCGGTTACAAGTGCGACAGCAGCGACTTGGCCTGTGACCAGTCGGTTCAGATCCTTGCCGGTGATCTCGCCCATCCCGGCACGTGACCAGCTAGGCATCATCGCCTGTCCCAGACTCATGACTGCGACCATCACCGGAACTGCGAGGTTGGCACCAAGGCTGTAGACACCGAGAGCTGCGCTCGTGACGATTCCACTCAGGACTAGCCGGTCAGCAAGGTTCAGCGCCCAAGCTGCAGTTTGGTGGGGAACCGTTGGCAGGCCGAATGCGATCCCCTTGCGAACAAGTGGCCAGTCGAACTTGCAGCGCCTAATCGGGACAATCACGAACGCAAAGCCGAGGGAGATTGCTTGCCCGATAGCGATTGCTGCAATCCACCCGGATACGCCTAGGTCAAGGACGACTACAAAGAGGATCGAAATCGCAGTAGTGGGAATCGTTGCCGTCAAGCTCAGACGGATGTACGAGCCTAGGTCTTCACGGGCCCTTGCGACCGTGGTGGGCACAACAGTTGACGCAGTCTGCGCTGCTGATGCCAACAGCGCCAAGGCAATCTGTTGGCCTGTCAGATCTGCGAAGCCTCCCACCGCCATTGCTAGGGCCCCGAGAACGAGCGCTGCGGCCAGCGGAAAGACGATCAGGAATCGCCAGGCTGACTGGATGAATGTCTCCTGCTGACTTTGGTCGTCCCGCAGGTCAAACCAGCTGCGGAATAAGGAAATCTCAAGTCCCGAGCTCATAAGGAACGTTGCGACCGAGAAGATCGCCATCGCGATCGACATACGGCCGTAGTCGCCAGCCCCTAAAGCTCGGGTGTAGACAGGTAGGAGAAGAAACCCGAGGGCACGTGGTAGCGCCCCGAGGACGGTGTAAGTGATCGCTTGGCGGGCGGGAGCAGCAACCGTTTCTTCGCCGCCTTCTGACACGGGTTAAGGGTATCCCGATGGGTGCTCTGCAAGTGTCCCCGCCTAAACCCCGCCCACCGATTCACGGTGCCATCCTTCGGCCCACATGCCTGAGCAAGTGAACTCCACCCCTGTAGCTCCGCCTCCACCGGGCCGGAAGCCAATTCACAAAGCGATTACTTCGCGGTTCACCGCTCTCAAACGCACTCTTGTAATCGAACTTTGGGTCAACACGATCCTGTCGTCAAGGTTCATTTCATGGCGCCCACGGCGCGCGTTTCTTAGGCTCTGGGGCATGAAGATTGGTGACGGCACAGTGATCCATCCTGGATGCAGGTTTGGAAGTCCCAACATGACAGTCGGAAGCAACTGCAAGTTGGTGCGGGTGGAATACGACGGAGACGCACCTGTTTCGATCGGCAGCGAATCGTTGATAGGAGCTGACGTTAGGTTCACTACTCGCACTCACGAACTAGGTAACTCCGCTAGGCGCAGGTCCTATGTCGACATTGACAAGCCGATCACCGTTGGCAGCGGCGTCTGGATTCCGCAGAGGTCCCTCCTCATGCCCGGGGTTTCAGTCGCTGACGGTTGCGTGATCGCTCCGGGGGCAATTGTGACTGCTAGCACCGAGCCAAACGGTCTGTACGGCGGCGTTCCGGCCCGCCGAATTAGAGACCTCGGGGAGTAATCGACCTAGGGAGGGAGTACCCAGTGCCCGCCGGTTGCCCCGTCGGTCTCTGATCTGCTGCTCTTGGAACCTTGGCGGCTGCTCGTACAGGTGACCATGCTGCTGCTGCCGCGAATGCTGCAATCGAGATCGTGCCTGGACCAATGAAGTAGACGTCCAGCGGAACCTCAAACACCGATCGCCCAACCATGAAGCCAAGGAGCGCCGTGGGCAGGACTCGGTCACGGCCCTGAAGTCGCTTGATTGTCAAGACTGCAACCACAAGCCAAGCGGCAAGAACGACGAGTCCAATCGCTCCTTGCTTTCCGATCGTGTCAATCACTTGGTTGTGGCCCTCAACTGCATACGCCGGTAGGTGGTAGGCGTCAACTAGGCGGGACCAACCACCAGGACCAATGCCGAAGACTTGGTGCGAGCCAAAGGAGTTGAGAACTGCGTTCCAGATGACGGTGCGGCCGTTCAGAGTGTCGACATGTCCGGCGACTTTGAGCGAGTCCGAAATCAGAATCCATGAAGTAAGAGCTACTGCTGCTCCAGTTAGCCACCAAATGATTGACCTCCGTTGCCCAATAAGAACAGATGCAGCTGCAGCGACTGCCAGGCCAAGCAGTGTCGATCTCGATCCTGAATAGAGGACTGTCAACGCAGCGACGCTCACAACTGGAATAGCCGGAAGGCGGGTTTTGGGGCCAAGGATTTGAATAACGATCACTAGGCCAGCGATGTAGCCGAGATGGTTGGGAGAGAAGCTAAGGCCAAGCAAGCGTCCATTCACAGGGGGCTCAATCGGTAGCGGGAAACGCTGCATGTCCTTGGTCCATGCAAGTTCATTTGTGAAGCCGAGAATCAACGAGATGACCGTCAGTGCAATGAGTCCCCAGAGGAGGCCCGTGAGAGGCCACTTTGATTCCTCGACCGTGAGGAACACCACCACCAGCGCAAGCCCGCCTGAAATCGCGCGCAGTTCAGTCGGCGCCCCAGCGCCAAGGTTGCAAACGATCATCCCGATCCAGAGAGCAATCGACGCGACAGCGTATGGCTTTAGCGAAGGGGGGAATCGGCGGTTGTTCCGCAGGCTTAGGGCGAGACCGGCGATCAGTAAGAGGGTGAGGCTGGTTATCGCCGAGATCGGAAGTGAGTTGACGTCGGTATTGCCCCAGATCAGTGGGCTCGCAACAAAGGGCGCTACCGCAAGTCCAAACCAGGTGACCAGGATCAGGCGCTTACGGCCATCACCAGGCACAAACGCCGCTACGGCAAGCCAGATTCCCGCTGCGGCGACGACGAACAGCGCGATCGCCATTCCGAAGGTCATTACTAGCTCCCTGATCCTGCCTTACGAATCTCTTCTACCTCAGCATCGACCATGATCTCAGCGAGCTTCGGCGCCAGCGTCTCCGCCTTCCAGCCAAGCTTTTCCTCAATTCTTGAGGCGTCACCGATCAGCGCATCAACCTCAGTGGGGCGCAGGTAGCGCTCATCAAACCGGACGTGGTCCTCCCAGTTGAGGTCAACGCGAGTAAAGGCCGCCTCCACGAGGTCACGCACCGTGTAGCCAGCCCCGGTTGCCACGACAAAGTCGTCAGGTTCGTCAGCTTGGAGCATCAGCCACATTGCTTCAACGTATTCAGGCGCATAACCCCAGTCACGCACGGCATCCAAGTTTCCTAGGTACAGAAAGTCTTGAAGACCAGCCGCAATTCGTGCCGCAGCTTTCGTGACCTTGCGGGTTACGAAGGTCTCGCCGCGCCTCGGGCTCTCATGGTTGAAAAGGATTCCATTTGTGGCAAATAGACCGTAAGCCTCGCGGTAGTTCTTAGTCATCCAGTACGCATAGACCTTGGCCGCGCCATAGGGAGACCGGGGGTAGAAGGGGGTGCTTTCGTCTTGAGGAGGTGGGCTGGCACCAAACATCTCGGAGCTGCTCGCTTGGTAGTACCGAGCCTGCACCTTGCTTATGCGGAGAGCTTCAAGTAGGCGGGTTGCGCCGAGCCCAGTGATTTCGCCAGTAAAGAGAGGTTCGTCGAAGGAAACTCGTACATGGCTCTGTGCTGCAAGGTTGTAGATCTCGTCTGGCTGAAGCTCCTCCAGAAGGGTGGCCAGCCGCGTGCCGTCTGAGAGATCTCCGTAATGGAGGAAGAGCTTCGCGTCTGAATCATGCGGGTCCTTATAGAGGTGATCGATTCGTTGCGTGTTGAAAGAGCTTGCGCGACGGACAATGCCGTGCACCTCGTAGCCCTTACTGAGCAGTAGGTCAGCTAGGTAGGAGCCGTCTTGGCCGGTGATCCCGGTGATCAGAGCTTTCTTCGTCATCTCAGCTGTCCACGATACGAAAGGGCTGCAGGCATCGCACCGATCGGGCGTTAGCCGCCACGCTGGTCGTAGGGTTTAGCGGGTGAGTGATTTCGCCCTAGGGCCAATCAATAGGGATGCAAAGGTCCACATCGCTGGGCACAGTGGGCTTGTTGGTTCCGCTTTGGTGAGGCGTTTTGAAGCCGAAGGATTTGGCAATCTAGTGCTGCGGAGTTCGGCGGAACTGGACCTAACAGACCGCGCTGCCACCCAGTCCTTCATGGAGTCTGAGCGACCCGATGTAGTCATTGACGCTGCCGCGAAGGTGGGCGGAATTCTCGCCAACAACACCTCTCCAGCTGACTTCATCAGCCAGAACATTCAGATCCAAGTCAACCTGATGGATGCGGCCGCCGCAGCTGGGGTAACGCGGCTTCTCTTCCTCGGATCTTCTTGCATCTATCCGAAGTTTGCAGAGCAGCCGATCCGCGAGGACTCGCTTCTGACAGGTCCGCTTGAGCCAACGAACGACGCCTATGCGATCGCAAAAATCGCCGGCATCATGCAGGTTCAGGCAGTTCGTCGCCAGCACGGTTTGCCTTGGATTTCGGCGATGCCGACAAACCTCTATGGGCCTAACGACAACTTTGATCTAGAGACCAGCCATGTCCTCCCAGCAATGATCCGCCGCTTCCATGAGGCCAAGGAGGCTGGCGCTGACTCGGTAACTCTTTGGGGAACAGGTTCGCCGCTGCGCGAGTTTCTTCACGTTGACGACCTTGCGTCTGCCTGCCTCTTCCTGCTCGAAAACTGGGACTCGGCTGAGACAGTCAACCTTGGTGTCGGTAACGACATTTCGATCCGTGAGTTGGCAGAACTGGTCTCGAGCATCACGGGCTATCAGGGACAGCTTCAGTGGGACGCGTCAAAGCCAGACGGCACGCCCCGCAAGCTTCTGGATGTATCTCGGCTTACCGGCCTCGGGTGGCAGGCAAGCATTGGCCTGCGCGAAGGCATTTCAGCCACTTACGAGTGGTACCTAGCTAACCAATAAAAACGGCCGACTCTTTCGAGCCGGCCGAATCAAGCCTTAGCTGCTGTTCGCCTGGTCAGCTTGCGCTGAGTTCAAGCTCACGCTCAAGCACTGCCTTCGGGAAGGCGCCTGTTACCTGCTTGGTTACCTGGCCGCCCTTGAAGAGAAGGAGCGTGGGGATTGACATCACGTTGTACTGGGCAGCCGTTTGCTGGTTGTCATCAACGTTGACCTTGACGATCTTGAGGGCTTCGCCCTGCTCGCCTGCGATCTGCTCAAGGACTGGGGCAACCTGCTTGCACGGGCCACACCATGGAGCCCAAAAATCAACCAACACTGGGACGGCTGAGTCAATCACTTCTGCTTGGAAACTGGAATCGCTTACTTCGTTGATGGCGCCCATTGTTGGATCCTTCCGGTTGGGACATTCGCTTGGGGTGGACCCCCAGTATAGAAGTGGGTCGGCTCAACCAGAGCGGAACCACGGAGTGCGCACTAGCTGGATTGGCTTCCACGCTTTCGTCTTGTCGAGCAGGAACCTGACCCCGTCACGCTCTTCGATCGCTTGCACCGCTTTTTCCTGGCGCCGCCATGCCAAAGCCCAGATAACCGGAAACCCCGCTGCCATCGCAGGTATCTGGGGCGCGAAGGTCACGCAGGCGCCAGCGCCCAGGGTGGCTATTACCAATGGCCACAGGCGGTTGAAGAGCATCCGCGCCGGCTGTACCTCGGGAAGCGACGGTGCTGTCGGTGCATCAGCGAGTAGCCGCGCGATTGCCGGCGAGGCCTCTGATCGTCGCCCAATCACGATTCCGGTGATTCCAGCAACCGTCCACCAGACTGCCGCGACTGGGATCACGATCCCGTCCCCCGCAGATGCAGCCCCAACCAAGGCCAACGTTGCCAGCAAGGTTGCCGAGCCCGCGCATGCAAGAACAGTTGATTTGAGGAAGGTGGTGAACGGCATCAGGCTTTCCCTTCGGCGAGCGCCTCAAGGACTTCAACGACTCCGTCAATTCCGTTCACCATGAAGTCGGCAGCTGCCACAAGTTCACTGGGTGTCTCAGGGGAGTTCACGCCGATCCTGACGATGTGTTGCAGCTCGCCCGAGGCATCCATTTCAGCCAATGCGTTGAAGGCGTCAATGTCGGTCAGGTCATCGCCAATGTAGATCGCTTGTCGCACCGGCCTCCCTTTCAGGAGATTGCGAATTCCGAGGCCCTTGTCGAACGGTGAGGGAGGGCGAATCTCGAGAACCTTGCGACCCCAGTGGGCAACGAGCCCCGAGTCTTCGACGCGCGTAGCGATCGCTCGAAGAGCCCGTTCGCAGGCAGCCTCGTCCGGGGTGCCGCGCCAGTGGATTGCTGAGATAGCTCCTTTGTCTTCGCGCCGGACCCCAAGGTTTGAAAGCTCGCGGACGGCTTCGCTGGCAGCATCCTGAACAGGCTCTGTCCAGTCCGTTAGCGAAGGGTCAATGGTGGCCTCGCTCTCACCCGGGAGCAGAATCTCGCTGCCATGGCCACCTACATATGAGAGGCCACCTGCTGCAACCACTCGTCGGGCGTCCTCTGCCTGTCGGCCGCTGACGGCTGCGACCACGTTGTACATACGGGTCATCGTGATCATCAGGCTGCGAGTCGGTACTGGAACGCTTGCGTCTCGCGCGTCTCTGACTATTGGGGCAAGGGTGCCGTCGACATCGAGCAGGACCGCAGTCGATCCGGGACTGGCCAGTAGCGGCTGTATCGCTTCATCAAGTGACTGACTAAGTGGCACATGCCTAGTATGCCCCCAGTGAAAGACCCCGGAATGTC
>CALJKH010000098.1 GCA_937973575.1 uncultured Solirubrobacterales bacterium
CTTCCGATCTTGATGTTCCCCACCTTGGCCCTCGCCGCCGCAGTCGCTTATGCCCCACGGCCTGGCTTCGACCGGAATGAGCCTCGCCTGATAACCGCACTGTGTGCGCTCGTAGGCCTGATTTCAGTGGTCTGGCTTGTCCACATTTTCGAGGCTCATCTTCTAAGGCAAGACGCGCAGCGGATGGTCAACACAGCCAAGATTCTCGGTTGGACAGACCGCCGTGAGGCGTATGTGATTGATCGGTTTAACGAGGCGGCGTGGCTGAACCCAAACCCTCTTCCTAAGGCTGATTTGGCTGCTGCCCTTTTCGACATGGGCCGTCCAAAGGAGGCTGCCCGCTTGGCGATTCAGCTCACACGTGACGACCCTGACTGGTGGTTTGGATGGGCTCTCGTTTGGAACTTCCGAAACGGAACCGACTTGGCGACAGCTGTTGAGGCCCACGGTCGCTCGCTTGAGCTCCGGGGCCAACTGGTGTCTCGGCCGCCTCTGACGCGCTGATTCAGTGTCACCGATCTGCTCGCGCAGACTTAGCCTCCGATACCTTCACCTGACTGATGACCACCCCTGAATCCCCGATGCCCTCGACCGGTCGCGGAATTGGCCCCCTTAAGCCGCTGATCGCGAGCCTTCGCGGCTCGGACACTGGCTACGCGGCGATCCTCGCCGGCGCAATGATCGCAACGAACCTCGTCGCGCTCGTCACCACTGTCGCGTTCGGTCGCCTACTCGGCGTTCAGGGCTACGGCCAGCTCGCTGCGATCCTCTCGACTTTCATCATTCTCAGCGTTCCTGGAGCTGCGCTCCAGGTTGCCACTGCTCGCGAGGGCGCCCTAGGTCACCTTGGTGAAGGGCGTCAGTTCGCCACGACCCTTCGCAGCTGGACGCTTCGGCTCATCCTTGTCACGGGTGCCGTCACCGTTGTTTCAGTCCTTCTCAGGCACCAAATACGCGCGCTCATCATTCCGAAGGCTGGTGGCGGCCTTGACTGGGCGGCGGCATTTGTCCCACCTGCTGCCTGCATCTGGATTCTCCTGTCGATCCAGCGCGGCGCACTTCAGGCAATTCGCTCCTACCCCACGGTGGGCCTGAGCATGATTGCCGAACAGATCGCTCGACTCGTCCTCGGAGTTGGACTCGCCTTTGGCCTAGTTGAGCTTGTGAAGTTGGTTGGCTCCACAATCAACGGATCCGAGAAGGCTGCACTCCGGGTCGTGGGTGCCTACCTCGGGACCCCTCTCGCGATGGCAACCACCGCACTCATTTTGGCCGGACTTCTCGCGAAACGACTTGGTGGGCATGAGGAGTCCCGGACTGCCCACAGCCTGCGCACGTTGACAGCCGAAGGATGGGTTGCGATCTTGGGCCTCGCCTTGATCGCGGTGCTTCAGAACGTAGATGTCATCCTCGCTCAGCACCGACTGCCAGACAAGGCAGCTGGCGCCTATGCAGCAGCGGCCGTTGCAGCAAAGGTTGTGGTCTGGGTGGCGATTGGGATCGGTTTCTACCTCTTGCCAGAAGCGGCTCGCCGCCATGCGGCCGGACAGGACGCCCGACCCGTTCTCTTCAAAGCTCTTGCGATGACAGGAGCTGTCGCAGCGCCGTGCATCATCGTCTACGCATTCTTTCCGAAGCTCCTCCTCAGACTTGCCTTTGGCGAGGCCTACGCAAACCTCGGCGCCTCCGCCCTGCTCGAGCTGGGCGTAGCGATGTCCTTCCTCGCTCTCTGTTATCTCGCAGTGCAGCTGCTGCTCGCGTTAAGGCAGGTCAAGTTCCTCTGGATTCTCGCGTTTGTGGCCGTAGCCGAGGTACTCGCACTCCTCTTCCTACCAGGAGGAGACTCTATCAACGGGTTCGCGACGATCGTGCTTGTCGTGCAGTTCGTCGCAGCGCTCGGAGCCGGAATCGCGGCCTACTTCGCTTCCGCAGCACCGAGCGACGGAGGCTTTGCTGCGGCGGATGGTTCAAGTACCACCCAGACGCCGAACCTCGCCACCTCAGAGTAGTTCCGCTGTAGCCAAGCATCGAGCAGGCGGACACCACTGGACTTACCAGCAAGGTTCGGTTCCGGCGCGGCCGTTATCCCAGCCTCGTACCTGACAACGGGGGCACCCGTAGCTTGAAGCCGGCCGATGATCTCCAGCTGAACCTTCGCGCTGGTGAGCACTCCTGGAGCAGCGATGTCATAGCGCGTCACATTGTCGCGCCCGGCAAGAACATAGAAGAGTGGTGCTCCCGCCGTGATTAGATCGGACCTCTTCGTTGCTACATAGATTGGTCCGTTGGTGTTGGCGTCAACCCAAGCAACGGCCTGCTCTAGGTCCGCCAAGGAGCAGAGCTGAACCGGTTCGCCTCGGAGTGAGCAGCGCGTCTGAGCTAGCTCTTTGACCCCATCAGCAATTGGGAGATTGATCACCCGCGCATGGTTGGCCTGCCGAACCTCTCGGACTCGCTTCCAAACGGTGTCGACCAAGCTCCAACCCAGCCCGAGAGAGGCAACGATTGCAGCGACCAAAGCTAGGCGAGGACGCCACCCGAATTGGGGAGCCACGCTCCACTGCCGCTCATGCCGAACCTGGAGCACAGCTCCAATCGCCCATGCCCCGAGGACCGCGTCCATCACAGCAAGAGGGCCGGTGTGGAAGGCGTCGGCCCGCACGACCAAATAGTTCGCCATCCCAATCCCGAAAACGCCGGCGGCAACTTCGATCCAGCGCCCCTCCCTTCGAGACAGAAATAGAGCAGCCAGAGAAGCGACCAGAGCCACGATCAGGGCCAGAGGCATGTGGTAAGACACGAACTGGGCGAGGAGATCCATCCCCTGAGCGTTACCGCCGCCATCCCAAACGAGAGGGAATGGAAGTGTCTGGTACTTGCC
>CALJKH010000099.1 GCA_937973575.1 uncultured Solirubrobacterales bacterium
GTCTGTGATCTTGGCACCAGCTGGCGGCTGGATTGCGAATACAGATGGGTCAACTGGGCCGAAGGAAACGTCGGTCGCGTGAAGGTAAAGCACTGGGTCTGTTTGACCCTTGGCGAGAATTGCGATCGCGAGCGGGGCACCGTTCGCTGAGCCCCATGACACGCGCACTCCTGCGAGAAGGCCACTTGTGTCAACCGGAGTGATCGTGACTGTGTAGGCAGGCTGACCACCAACATTGTCAGGAACAGGGTCAGAGACCTTTACCTCACCGGCGACCGACTTGATTGCAGTCTCGATTGACTTGACTGTAAGCGGCATGCGCTTCTCGGCCTTGGTTTCAGCTGGGTCTGACTTCCCGTTCCAAGTCGCGCGGTAGACGGTTGACCCGTCGCCCATCGTGACCCAAGCTTGTTTGCCGTCAGCTACGAGCTGGACGTCGCCGCCGCCAGCGCTGGACTGAAGCTCGACGCGGACCTTGCCGTCGGCTGATGCCCAAAGGCGGCCGGTTCCACTCCCGAGAAGAGGGCTTGCGCCTTCACCCATGTCAACTGAATCAAGAAGTCGGTTACTAAATGAGATCCGGGCTGTGACACCGTCGAAGGTTGTCGGCGCTGTCGAATCAACAAGTGCCTGGGCGAGGGGCTTCGCCGCGGGGCGCGATGAGTCCCGACCTGCACCAGTCGCGATCACAGGACCAGCGACCAGAAGCGATACGGCAGCAACTGCGCTGATTGTCAGAGCTCGGGGCGAGGCTGTTCTAAGGAAGCGGATCATGAGCTACACGGTAGCGGGTTAGGGCTGCAGTTATGAACGAATCTGCGGGTTACCCGCGCCAGCTTTGAACTAGTTGATCGGTACGTAGCCGTTCGCAACGATGCGTTGCGCTGATGGCGCCGAAGATGCCCAGTTAATGAAGCTGGCGACGACTCCAGTCGGCGTATTACGCGTTACGAACCAGAAATTTCTTACTGCCGGGTACTGGCCCGACTTGGCATTGCGCAGGGTGCACGTGTAGCCCATGTAAGGAACTGCGTAGACACCTGATGTGAAGCCGTACGAGACATAGCCAATCGCCTTGGGGTTGGCCTTCACAGCTGCGAGGATGAGACCGTTACTGGCCTTAGCTGCCGCACTGCTTGAGATGTGATGCCCCGTGCCAAGGAACAGCTTTTCGAACATGTCCTGGGTGCCGGATGCAACCGTTCTGGTCAGAAGGTTGATGACTCCTGTGGTCCTCGCACCTGGGACCTGACTCCAGTTGTACATCTGGCCGGAGAAGATTCCGTCGGCAGTCGTCTGCGTCATCCCAGTGAGTGGGTTTGACTTGTTGGTGATCAGGCAGATCGCGTCACGCGCGAACTTGTTCCAGGACAGACCATGAGGGTCTGCGCCCTTCTCGTCGCGGGAAACCATGCCGATTGAAACTCGCCCATAGGCAGCATCGGCTACGCCGACGTCAGAGCCGCCCTCGTACTTGACAAAGGTCGCTACCGGGCCCTTCTCCTTAAGGAATTGCTTGATCAGCGAGCCAACCAGCGGCGAAGCGGAAGTAGAACCGCTGAGAGTGATTGTTGTCTTTGCGGATGCTGGGGCGGCTGAGCTAAGCGCGAGGCTCGCGATAAGAGAGGTGAGGAGAAGAGTCTTTTTCATGGGCAGAGTGTAGTTCATGGTTGGCAGGTTACGGAAGGAAGGTTAAGCGGTTAGTAAAGGCGGTGCGGCAGTTCAAAAAAAGAAGAGCGCCCGGGGCCAACTGCTCCCCGGACGCTCGTCCATTCCTAATTCTCAGTAGCGACTAGTCGTCGTGGCCAGATGCCCTGCGGGCAACTTCGGCGACAGGTGACACGTTTGTGCGCTGGTCACCCTTTGGTGTCGTCGCTGAGAGGTAGCGCGATACGCTGCGCCCGGCCTTGAAGGCCTGAACGGCACCAGCGGTACGGGCTGCCTCAACAGGTGACGCGTTCGGGCCTGCTCCTGGGAACGCACGGCTGTTGCCGAAGACGCTCTTCCAGATCACGTAGTCGAACAGTGACTGTGGTACTTGATCGAGCTGGTTGAACGGAAGGGCAGAAGCGATGCCTCCAACCTTGCGCAGGGTGTAGGAAGTAGCCGTTGTCGAGAGCTTGTACTTCGGCGCAATGGCCTTGTAGGTAGCTGTCTGCGGCGTGTCCGTTGTGCGGATGAATGCGTCGTACATCGGAGTTGCAAGGCCATCGGCCAGTGTGAGTGGCTGAAGTCCGAGCAGCATCATCGCGCTTCGGAGAGCTGAGTCCTGGTCGTAACGGGTGTGGACAACAGCCTTCTTCGTCCACGGTGAGATCACGAACGCTGGCATACGGTGCGCGTCAACGTGGTCTGCGCCGTCCTGCGAGTCATCTTCTACGACGAAGATTGCTGACTGGTTCCAGATCTTCGACTTGCTGATTGTTTCAACGATCTGGCCAAGGCCATAGTCGTTGTCAGCAACAAGTGCTGTCGGAGTTGGGTAGCCAGGCTTCACACCATTGGTGTGGTCGTTTGGCAGGGTCAGGTAGGTCAGCTTTGGAACTGTGTTTGAAGCAAGCTGTGCTTGGAACTTGTTGTTCCAGTAATCGAAACGGCTGTGGTAGAGCGTCTTACCGAAGACAGTCTTCTTCAGGTTCTTCGCTGAAGAGTCCTGGGTGCAGTAGCTCTGCGAGGTCAGGAAGGTGCCCTTTCCTCCAGCAACCGCCTTGTCGCTGCTTGGCGGTGCTGCGCAACCGAATACCTGTGGGTAGTCACCGTCGTACATAGCCTTTGAGGCTGCATAGGTTGAGCGACCATCGTCGTTGCCGGCTACTGATGCGCCAGCCTCGTTCTCGCCGTAGTTGACAGCGCTTACGCCTTGGCGTGCAGCCTGGTCAAACAGTGAAACCTTCGGTGTGAACGAGATTGGGTAGATGAAGTCGAACAAGCGGCTACGTGCTGAGTAGTTGGCGTGGAGTTCGCGCTGTGAGAAGTCAACGGCTTGACCCATCGCGGTGATGATGTGGCCGTCTACTGAGACCTCACTGTTTGCGTAGAAGTGGTCGAGCAGTGGGAAGCGCTTCACCAGTGCGTGAGCGTTCGGTGTGACTCCGCCGGTTACTCCCTTGACGCCGTTGTCGTCGAAGAGCTCAAGCTTCGGCTCGCCGTCGCCACCTGGGTGGGTGCCGAAGATCTGGTCGTAGGTGCGGTTCTCGCGAACGACGTAGAACACGTACTTGATCGGGCCGTTTGCCTTCAGAGCCGTGTTTGGCGGAGCCGAGGCGTAGTTCTCAGGGGTTACCTGAGCGTTGGCCTGAGTCGTGAATGCCGCAAGCTCGCCAGTGGTTGGCTCGTTGAGCACGCCAACACGGCCGAGGAGTGCGTCCGGCACGTAGAGGCCGTAACCGAAGTACTCGCTTCCCCAGTACTTGTGGTTGGGAGTACCGGTGCCTGGGTTAGCCGCACGTGAGTTAGGGCCGGCGCCAAGTCCCTTGGCTGCGGTCCAAATCAGCTTGCCGCCAGTGACAGCAACCTGCACTGGGTAGGCAGCGGTTGGGATGCGACCGGCCAGCGTTGGGGTTGAGCCCGAGATGTCAAGAACCGCAACTGCGTCCTCGCCTGAGTCGGCAACGTAGACGCGGTTGCCAGCAACAGTCAGCGCGACTGGCTGAACGCCCCATGCTGGGCTGCGGCTGAGGTCGGTGTAAGTAACAGCGTGGCTTGACAGGTTGACCTTGGCTACAAGGTCACGGTTGGCAACAGCTACATAGGCAGTGCTGCCGTCTGATGTGAGGGCGATGCCTTCAGGGTGGGAGAACTTGTCGCCCTGCCCGTCACCTGAACCGCCGCCACCAACGCCAACGCTCCAAGAAATCGTCTTCGAGGAGAGGTCAACTGCGATAAGCGTTCCTGCCTGCTCGTCAGTTGCGTAAGCAGTGGTGCCGTCAGGTGAGATCACAACGTCATGCACCTTGCTGCTGATGCCGAGGGCAACTTCAGATGCTGCGCCACTTGAGAGCGTGATGATTGCAAGCTTGCTCTGGGGCAGAGTGCCGCCGGTGCAGGTCGTGCCGTCAAATGCGCCGTTGCATGTACGAGTCTGAATCTGGGCGACTACAAGCTTTGATCCGTCAGGGGTAACTGCAAGGCGGCTTGGCCATGCCTTGTCGCCACCTGGCTGGTGAGGAAGGCTGATCAGGTCGCCTTCAGTTGCAGTTCCGTTGGAAGCGATCGTGTAGGTGTGGACAACATCGCCGCCTGGACCCTTGAGGGTGCCGGAGGTCGGATCTGGTGAGCTGCCCTGCGGCTCGCCGGAGACATATGCCTTGGTGCCATCAGGCGAGAAGGCGACTCCGCCGTAAGCGCCTGGGAGCGGAAGAGTCTGGGCAACTGCGCCAGTTGCAACGTTGACCACTGTCACGTCGTTGCGGCCGTGGCCAGAGGAAACAGTCCAGAGGAACTTGCCGTCGGGCGAAAGAGCTGACCCCGATGGGAAGTTGCCGACCGTCGTCAGACGGCCTGCTGGAGTGAGGTGCCTACCGTTACCGGTGACATTAAGAGATGGACCAACTCGGCCTCCGGTTTTGGTGCCAACGTCAGCGCCAGATGCAACGCCAGTTATGAGGGCGCCGCCAAGAAGGGCAGAGAGAGTGAGGGTTGCGATACGACGTGTTGTGATCATTCCCGCAGAGTAGGCGACCCGGCACCGTCGCGTCAAGCGGGTAGCCCTGTGTTCACAGGGGCTTCACATCCGCAGGGCGTGGATCAGCGAAGGATTCCCGTGTGGCCGATTGAGTATCGACCCGGCTGTGGCCAAACTGACATTCCATGGGGGCCACTTCCGACAGGGATCTTGGCGATCAACTTCCCATTGGCGGTGCTGATCGCGTAAACCTCACCGTTGTAGCGGCCTGACAGCCAGAGCACCTTGCCGTCAGCTGAAAGGCCACCCATGTCCGGGCTACCACCGCCGGGAATTCGCCACTTAGCTATGGGCTTACGAGTAGCGAAGGAGATGACGGTCACGGATCCCTCACCCCGGTTACTTACAAACAGTCGCTTCGCATCACGGCTGGGATAGAGGCCGTGGGTGCCCATTCCAGTCGGCACAAAACCAATCTTCTTCATCCGGTGCGCGTCAACCAGCCAGACACCGTTGCTCATCATGTCTGCGACGTAGAAGACCTTGCCGTCGGGGCTGATCTTCACATCCTGTGGCTTGGCGCCTGCCTTTAAGTCAATGCTGCCGATCGTCTTCTCAACTTTTAGATCAAGCACGATCATCCGTCCATCGAATTCGCAGGAGACGAGGGCAAGCTTGCCGTTTCCCGTGAAGTCCATGTGGTCCACTCCGTGACAGTCGGGCACAGAAAGCGACTTCTTCATTACGAACGAGTGCGGGTCGCGGAAGTCGAGTCGACGAAGAGCTTCGGCCACGACAATCGCGCGTGTCCCATCGGCCGTGAAGTAGAGGTTGTACGGGTCGTCAACTGGAATCTCTTTGCCCAGCTCGCCAGTCTTCGGGTTAATCGGCGTCAACGAGTTCCCGTAGTCGTTAGTTACGTAGAGAGTCTTCAAGTCCCATGAAGGAGTCACATGCTGGGGAAGCCGCCCAATGTTGTGGTGGGCAATCACCTTGAAGGTCTTCTGGTCGATCACATCAAGAGTGTTCGACTCGGAGTTGGGTACATATACGAGTGCCCGAGCTCCTTTCGTCGCACTGCTCATCTGGCCTGGGGCTTCCGCCGCGTAGATGTTGTTGGCAACCAGCAGTGGTGGGATGGTGCCCGGCTTGAGCGCACCACCAACTGTTGGCTGCGCCACCGCGGCGATCACCTCGGTGCGCCAGCCAAGCTTGAGGATCGCTTGGTGAACCGTTCCCTTCGCGTCCTTGCCGCCAATTGCGAGGATGTGGTCACCAATCGTGCTGGCTCCCATGTCAGAGATACCCGATGGAAGGTGGCCAACCGTTCGCACCGTGCGCGCGGCTGGGTCAACCTCAACGACGCTAGAGAGCTGCGTGCCGGGGTCGCCGCTGCGCCCGCCGATCACATAGAGCTTCCCGCCGAGCGCCGCTGACGCGGCATGCGAGTTGGGAGTGGGAAGGTGGGCGATCACCGTGACCTTGCCCGTGGCCGGGTCAAAGGAATCGACGTTGCTGGTTGAGGTGGTGCCGTTGGTCCCGCCGGCAACGATCACTTTGCCGTTGACAGCAGCGACCGATGTGTAACGAAGTGCCTCAGGAAGATGCCCGACAACCTTGACCGGCTGACCTGGGGTGAACGCTGCGACTGTAGGAAGCGGGTTGGTGCCGTCGTAACCGCCGACGATGTAGGCCGTGTTGCCAATTGTTGCTGCTGAAACGTCCGACTCGCCAGTTGGCAGAGTGCCAGCGGAAGTTGTGGTGCCGTCGGCGTGGAGCTCAAGGATTTGGTTGCGCGAGGACCCGGCGTCCCCACCACCGAAGATGTAGGCAACCCCATTGATGGTCGCCGCTGCTGCGTCGTGGAATGCGCTGGGCAAAGTCCCGAGCCGTGAACCGGTGGCCTCGGTCGCTGCGGTGATTGAGGAGAGCGATTGGTCGGCTTGGTCTAGCCCTCCAGCTGCGATCAGCTTTGAGCCGAGAGTCGTGGTTGCCGGCCACTGAACTGGACTCTTCAACAGGCCGGTCTGTTGGATGTAAAAGACGGTGCGGGTCGCAGATGCAGCAGGCTTCTTGATTGTTGTCGGCGACGGCTTCTTCGACGAGCCACCGCAGCCACTGATCGCTGCAGCAGCAATGAATCCGGCCGCAACGAACTTTCGGGGGCTTGCGAGCATGGACGGAACCTACATTCCGTACCTAAGGAATTGGTAAGAGGAGCCGGAGCTAACGCCGGTGCATGTAATCCATGCCGGCGATCAGAGTTGCTGCACTCAGCTGGCTCGCTGGGATGGGGGTGGCGCGGTAGGTGAGGCCGTGGTCTGTGAAGTGAAGTGAGAAGACCTGCTTCTGGTTCGCGTCGTAGGCCCGCACGTAAGCAATCGCTCCGTAGTCAACAAGCCAAGACCCGTCCGCGCCTCTGCGCGCACTGCCGCAGCAGATTGACTTGCCAATGGTTGGGTCAGCAAGGCTCTCAACGAGAGTCGCAGTGTGGGCTGCCCTGTCAATCCGCCAGCGGGCGACGCGGGCGCCCCGGGTTGTGCCCCAGCCGTTGTCCATTACAGAGATCGTGCCGTCCGGCAAGACGCGCGCATCGTGTTGGCCACCGACATGGCGGTCGTTTGCCGCGTCGCCGAGCACGGTCAGGCTCTGCGGCGTGGTGGTTCCGCCTAGCTTCCAGTCGATCTGGCCGGTTGCCTTGATGATTCGGTAGACGGCGCTTGTGTTGCGGAACGAGGCGATGATTCCACCCTGCCCGTCGTCCTCAATCGAGTTGAGATGGGCGATATCCATCACCGGGGTGCTCGACGACCCGACGCTCGTGAGTGGGATGAACACCTGCGGCAGGATTGAGTCTGTGATCGCGAAGTGGTCGGCGGACTTCCACGACCAAAGCGACTTGCCCGTGGCAGAGACCTCTTCAATGATCGAATCGAGTGAGGAGCCGTCAGCTGAGCCGTTGATTGAGCTCAGGTCAATGTGGTACCTCTGGGATGTGGCGCCGAGGTAGAAAGTGCCGCGGCTTGTTGGGATCGCTTCATGCGCGTCGGGCTGGCCAAGGGTTGGCCGAGCACGCTTCTCGACCTTGCCCTTGGGCGTGTAGATGGTCAGTGGGCCGTCAGCCAAGCCAGCTGCGATCCGACCACCCTTCATCCCCATCACGTTGAAGAGGTTGTCTGGTGCGCGGACCCACCAGATCGGCACGCCGTTGCGGTCGGCAACGATTGCGTAAGGCTGGACTTGGGTTTTAAAGACGACCGGTGCAATGTTCGAGAAGGCGAAGAGTGGGAAAGCAGCTGGGATCCGCCCGGTTGCTTCGAACTTCGGGAAGTCCTCTGGAATGCAACGGACTGAGGCTGTCGTCGTCTTGCCCGAATGCTTGACGCTGATCTTGAACCGCTGGCCCGGAGTGAGCGTCACGGACTTGGTCTGGCGGCCGGAGACCGCTTGGCGTCCGTCAACCCCAACCGTCCAACCTGATGGGGCAGCCGCGCTCACGCTCAATGGGGTTGCGCAGTGGACTGTGTAGTTCTCAACCGAGGTAGAGAAGGCGGGCGTAAGCCCAGAGTCAACAGTTATCGTCGGGCCAGTGGCAGCGCTAGCTGGTGCAGTTGCCACGCAGGCCGCAACGCACCCAGCGCCAATCGCATTTAGAAGCTTCGTCCTCCCCGACATCTTCACGCGAAGGAGGCTACCCGTATTACGGGTGACGGTCTACCGGTAAGCGCGAAGACTCTTAGTTCTCGATTGGGACTGTGACTTGCTGGGCACGAACCTTTGATCCCAGTGCGTAACCGACCACTGTGATCAAGAAGACAATCGCAAGGGTTCCCAAGGTCAACGCCTCGTAGGTGCCTTGGCTGGTTCCCCATGTTTCTGTGAAGTCGTACTTCACATTGAGGAGGCTCTCGAGGGTTCCAGGGAAGACTCCAACCCAGCTGCCTAGGGCTACCCAGAAGGTTGTCATTACTACCGCTGCGATCATCAAGCCATTGCCTGACCTGCCAACTCGGTACGGGCGCTCGACATGGCCATGGCTATAACGGAGCTTCAGTACCGCGGGGAAAATCCAGAGGTACGACATCAGCGTTGTTGAGATCGCAATCGTCAGCACGATGTAGAACTTCGAATCCTCACCGTTGTTGAACAGTGAGACCGCGGCGATCATGAATGCGGATGAGAGCAGGCCGGAAAGGACATTCACCCGGACAGGCGTGCCCAAGCGGGCATTGAAGCGGCCAAAGTACGGAGCAAATGCTCCGTCGTAAGCAGCTACCGCAAGGATGCGGTCGCCACCGATCATCCACACAGCACCTGAGGTAACGAGGGTGATGATGAATCCGATCGTGGCGAACTTCAGGAGGACGCTTGCCGCTCCGCCGTAAACGCTGAAGGTTGCCTTCACAGCGTCAAGGAAGCCACTGATTCCTGTGACCTTGTCAAGCGGAAGTGCAAGCAGGATGCAGAAGATCGGGATGGCGTAAAGCAGTACGCCGGTGCTGCCACTTCGAATGAGCGACATCGGCACATCCTTTTGAGGGTCCTGCATCTCTTCAGCGGCGCCGTTCTGAAGCTCGAAGCCAACGTAGTTAAAGAGGAGCAGGGGGACAAGTGCGAGGAACACAGTCATCGTCGGCTTCATGTCGCCAAAGCCAAACATGTGGAAGCCGTGCTTGAAGCCGTAAATCACAGCGGTCACGGAGAAGAGGCCAAGAACAAGCACGCGCATGATCGCGCCAAGGTTGGGGATCCACTTACCGCGCTTCAGGGAGATGATCGCAACACCGATTGAGATCCAGATGAAGATCAGCTTGAACGCGTAGTCCCAACCTGATCCTGGGGTGATGCTGGAGATGTTGTCGCTCCAAGCAGTCGTGGCGATGAAGGCCAGCGACCCACCGACCCAGAATGGGTTTGTTGCCCAGTAGAGGACAGCTGCGATCGCGCCCTGGAAGCGACCAAAGGCGAGCTTGACCCACTCGTAAGGGCCACCTTCCTCGGTGAACGCACTGCCAACTTCAGAGAGCAGAACCCCGTAAGGGAGGACGAACAGCGCGGCGAGAACAATCAACCACAGGAAGCCCTGCGGCCCGAAAGAGGCGACAAGGCCAAGGGTGTCCAAGCCGACGAAGGCGCAGATGGTGAACAGGGTCATGTCCAACCTGCGAAGGGACTTGACCAGCTTGCCCTTCTCCTCAACAGCGAGCGCTGTTGTCTGCTCTACGAGCTGCGGGTCAGTTCCTGTGCTCACTTAGGTGCCTCCTTGTTGGTTTTCTGCCCACAACCACTGGACTACTCGAATTTTCCGGGGTCAATCGGCGGCAGGGCGCCTCAGAGTCAAATGACGATAAAGGCGAAGACGCCCACAACGCCGGTTCCTGCGAACCGCGTGGCCCAGTTGTGGGAATCCTGCCCGCTACGGATTAGTGCCTCGCCAATCTTGATGAATAGAGGAATCACCAGCGAGAGCATGAACGCCCACCGAAGTAGCTCCTTGGGGTCATGGAAGTCGCTGTGAATCAGGCTCACGATCAGCTTTGAGCCGCCCACAATCAAAACGATCTTGACTAGGTCCCTCGGGAGGAAGGGGTAGAGCCGACTCAAGTCAGGGAACCGTTCCTTTAGGAGAGGCATGGACTCAGCTGCTGCGTAGAGTCCTGTCGCCACATAGAGCTGCCAACACGAGCCGAGAAACTCGTGAACGATGAATGCGAACGCAGCCGAACGAAGAACAACTGACGGCCAAGAGAATGTCTTCTCTTGATGCGGAAGTCTGTCGGGGCAGGACTGCGACATTCGCTTCGGATACCACTGCGATGCAGCTGATTCCATGCCGACGCGCAGGCAGATAACGCCAGCCGCTACAAGCCGAATCAGCATGATGTTCTCCTCAATCCATGGCATTTCCTTGCCCGACAGGTTGGGGATCAGCTCCGCGAGCGTGCCTGCCAGCCAGAACGCGACGAGCGGGGCAATCAGAAAGTCTCCAAGCCTCACCCATGTGAGGTGGGTCTTGTCAGTGCTGCCGTCCTCAAGGTTGCGGCGGTACGTCCGAATTTTCCCGACGATGATCGGCACCGATATCCAGAGCACCGAAATGGAAACGACAAAGCGGACGTCCGCCGCTGAGGCGATCCCCTGACCCCAAGCCATCAGGCTGATGATGAATGTGAAGAGCGCGGCCGAGCCCCAAGAAGCATCAATAATCCCGATGGCAAGAATTGCGAGTAGCCATGGAAGGGCCGGTGCTGTCGTTTCGCCATGAGTCGACGCAGCAGCGTAGATGCCCGTGGCAAGTGATGCGAGCAGCCCGAGGACCCAGGTTGATCCAAACATTGCCCGGAGATGGGCGCCGTCTACAGCGATGCCCGCCAGAAGTGGGGATCTGCGAGCTAGCGCGAGCGGCGCCGCCACGCCGGCAGCATCAAGGGCGGCATGGCCCGGGGTCCTCCATGTTGATGAGAAGTCCCCTCGCGAAGCTCTCTCGTGGCCCGATGCTGAGGCCCGGTACTCGATCTTGCTCTCCTTGTGGCCTTCCTTAACATCGCCTTGGTGTCCGCTGGCCGATGAACCGCCGCCTGCGCCGCCCGCGCCGCCAGCTCCGGCTGCTCCGGCCGCTCCCGCTGCTGCGCCTGAGGCTGCGACCAGTGCAAGGCCTGCCGCAGCTGCGCCAACGGTCTTGACTGGGCCACTTAGTGGATCAGTGGCTGTTGCCTTGTCCTTCTGAGCAGCTGCTGTAACTGGTCCGGCAACCCCTGGCCCTGTCGGCGTCGTGAAGGTTGCGCCCGTATCCGGGGGCGCCACAGTGCCAGGGAGAGCGAAGGTGAGCCTCGACGAGCTTGAGTTATCACCCGAGTTGGTGTCAACTTCGTCTGACCCGGTTACTGCTGCATCGACATTGCTTCGACCGGGGTTGTCGCTGCTGACCCGGACGTCAAGTCCAACCGTTCCACCGCTGGGGATGTTTGGAATTGTCCAAGTGTCACTGCCGGAGTCAAACGAGCCGCTGCCTGTATCTCCTCCCGTGACATGAGAGTTAGCGTCAGGGCTCACTTGCACTGTCACGTTGGTGGCAGCATCAGGACCGTGGTTTGCGAGGTCGAGGTGGACGGTTGCGTTTGCCCCAGTGTCAACCTGTCCTCCCGGTCCGTTGGAGCTGAGGGACAGTTCTGCCTGCGGCACGTGAACAGTTGCAAGTGCGAGGTTGTTGCTGGTTGAAGGGTCAAAGCGGCGCCCCTTCAGCAGGGTGACCTGAGGTTGAAGGGAGCCAACCGATGAGACTTTGGCTTGCACTGTGAGGTGTGTTGCCTCGCCAACTTTCAGGCCGGGGGCGGACCATGTGCCGGTGGTCTGATTCCAAGTTCCAGCTTCAGGTTGGGCTGACAGGAGGCTGATCCCTTTCGGCATCGTCACCTGAACGTTGGCCGCAGCCGTTGGGTCAGGCCCAAGATTCTTCAGGGTTTCCTCAAGCGTCACGGTGTCGCCCAAGTGCTTCGGCGGTGTCAGTAGATCCTCAGCCAGCGACATGTCGCTACTCAGCCCGTGGATTGAACTGGCGGTTGCATCGCCGACCGAGTTGGGGTCAATGCGAACAACCGATGCAAGCGAGGCAGAAATCGTTGAGTCCCCTGGCGCAGTTACGACGCCACTTACCTTCAGCGTGGCGCTGGTGCCATCTCGAAGCGATGGGAGTGCCCAAGTATTTGATCCGTCGGTCCAAGTTCCCTTCGTCGGGGTGCCGCTCGTGACGCTGAGGGCTGGCGGAACCACAACTGCGATTGAGGCTCCCTGAGCCTCATCTGGACCACGGTTGAGGACTGTGACCTTGGCCCAGTATTGGTCCCCGACCTCTGCTGAAGGGGAGCTAAACGATTCATATACCGACATGTCAGCCGTCGGCTTGACGCTGACCGGCGCTGTTGTCCGATTGTTGAGAGGAGAAAGGTCAGCTCCCTCAGTCGGGTCAACGCGAACGCTTAGGGCAGAGTTACCTGACTGGTAACCGGTTACTGGAACAGTGAAGGTGGCTGTGGCCCCTGCGGCAAGCGGGCCGATGTTGAGTACTCCATCGCCTGAGTTGAAACCTGACGGGAAGACCCCATCAGGCGAGAAGATCAGACTCGACGGAAGAGTGATCGTTACTTTTGAGGCGCTGGCATCGGCGAGGCCAACGTTCGAAACGGTGATCTGAAGTTTGGCTGTCCCACCAATTGCTAGCTGGGACTGGTCGATGTTTGCGCTTAAGGCAAGGTCAATGTTGGGCGCCAGCATTGAGTTGCTGTTTGGGCGCAGGGGCCGCTGAATGCGACGGTTTGAGGGTGCTTCAGTTGGATCGTTAACCGGCTGCGAATCGGAAGGTGGTGAAGTCTCGCCATCTCCGTTGTCTGGACCTTGGTCTTTTGGATTCCGGGGGTGATGTGGTGGTTTCGGCTGCTGAGTTGTCTCGGTGGGGTTTGTTGTTGGAACCTCGGGTTCCGGAGTGGTTGTAGTGGGCGGGATGTCCGGGTTTGAAGTGTCGCCCCCTGAGGCTGGGTCTTCAGGCTGCGGCTCGGCGGGAGCCGCAGGATCGGTGGCATTCGAGTTCGAAGTGTCGGGGCTGTCAGTTCCAGGAAGGACTTGGTAGCGGCTCACGCTTGCGACTGCTTGCGAGCAGAGAGCAACTAGGGCGAGTGCGAGCAGGAGTAACCCTGCTGCGCGTCGCAGCCTTAGCTTCGGTGATTTTGATTCGGCCTTCTTCACTTCACCCTGAGTAGGACGCTGTACGACTTGCCGGTACCGAGCTTGATCGTCAGCTTGTAAGTACCACGGGTTAGCTTTCGACCAAGCGCAGCGGCGGCTGGAATTCCGCGGCGAAGTTTAACTTTGCCACCCGCCACAAGACGCTTGCCCTTGTGAACGGCAAAGGCCGCCCGAGATGCCGTTGTGGCGCCTTCAGTCGTCCATGCGTAAGAAGGGAAGTAGAGGCTGCACTTTGCCTTTGCGGACGAGGTGTTCTTACACACGATCATGGTCCCGGTCCCCGGGGCTCCGGCTGGTCCCTGTGCTCCCGTCTCTCCCCGGGGTCCCCTGGGTCCCGCTGGCCCAGTTGCGCCAGTTGAGCCCTTCGCTCCGGTGTCGCCCTTGTCGCCGGTGTCGCCCTTGGCGCCCTTTGCTCCAGTCGCACCTGTTTCACCCTTGGCGCCAGTTGAGCCCTTTGCGCCGGTGTCGCCCTTGTCGCCGGTGTCGCCCTTGGCGCCCTTTGCTCCAGTTGCACCTGTTTCACCCTTGGCGCCTGTGTCGCCCTTTGCGCCCGTCGCCCCCTTTGCGCCGACGAGGTTGGTGCCTGTGGTCGGCCATTTGCCTGCGGCTTTTGGCCCGTACATCACACCTGTGTCTGAGCGGAAGTACCAGTCGCCATCTACGCCGCCTGTTGGCGCTGTAGTGCCAGTCAGGATTTGAGCCCCATCTGCGCCTGTTTCGCCTGTTGCTCCCGTCGCACCGGTCGCGCCAGTCGCGCCGGTGGCTCCGGTGTCGCCCTTAGCTCCAACGAGACTTGTGCCAGTGTTGGGCCAGGCTCCAGCTGCCTTCGGGCCGTACATGACTCCTGTGTCTGAACGGAAGTACAAGTCACCGTCAGATCCTCCGGTTGGGGCAGTCGTGCCAGTGAGGATTCTGGTGCCTGGGTCACCCTTAGCTCCGGCCGCACCGGTAGCACCTGTGTCGCCCTTGGCTCCGGTCGCTCCCGTTGCACCGGTGTCGCCCTTGGCTCCGGCGACTCCTGTTGCTCCCTTGGCGCCAACCAGGGTTGTGCCTGTCGTTGGCCACACTCCCGCTGCCTTCGGGCCGTACATGACGCCCGTGTCTGAGCGGAAGTACCAGTCGCCGTCAACTCCGCCTGTTGGCGCCGTCGTACCGGAGAGAATCTTTGCTCCCTGGTCGCCCTTGGCTCCGGTTGCGCCGGTTGAGCCCGTTGCTCCCTTTGCGCCGACGAGGTTGGTGCCTGTCGTTGGCCATTTGCCGGCGGCCTTGGGGCCGTACATGACGCCCGTGTCTGTGCGGAAGTACCAGTCGCCGTCAACTCCGCCTGTTGGTGCTGTGGTGCCGGAGAGGATTACTGAGCCGTCAGCTCCTGCAGCGCCAGTGTCGCCCTTGGCGCCTGTTGCGCCTGTTGCTCCCGTCGCCCCCTTTGCACCGACAAGGCTTGTCCCGGCTGTTGGCCAGATCCCACTGGCCTTTGGGCCATACATGACGCCTGTGTCTGAGCGGAAGTACCAGTCGCCGTCAACGCCGCCTGTTGGCGCTGTGGTGCCAGTGATGATTCGAGTTCCCACCTCACCCTTGGCTCCGGTATCGCCCTTGGCTCCCGTTGCGCCTGTTGCGCCAGTCGCCCCGGTGTCGCCCTTTGGGCCTGTCGGGGCAATCATGCCAATCGCGCTTAGAGCAACGTTGATGCTTCCAGCAAGAGTGTTGACTGGTACTGCGACAGTTGCCGCGCGAGCACCGAGAACCGAGGGAGTCATCCGCACCTCAATCCCGCAGCTTTGCCCTGGAAGGAGTGTTTGCCCGTTGCAGCTGTCAGTAACGATTGAGAAGTCGGCTGCTGCTGCGCCAGAGAGCGTCGCTGCCCCAGGCTGAAGGCTCTCTGCGAGGAACGCAGGTGAGGTGTTCCTCACGGTGACGGTCAGAGTCGCGCTTCTGCGACTGATCGTTACATCTCCAAAGTCGACCGGGTTAGCGGCCGCCGAGACCATGGTGGATGAGAGAGCGCTTGGCACCGTCCGTTGCCCATATGAGTTACTTCCCCAGCAGACAACGAGTCCTGTCGTGCGAACGCCACAGCTGTGGGCAATACCTGCGGTGACCGAGACAAACTGACCGCTTGGAGCTGTTGCCTGACCAAATGTGTTGGTGCCCCAACATGTGATCGTCCCGTCGATACCGAGGGCACACCCATGCCCGTCACCAACAGCGAGTTGGCTGAACTTTCCCTTTGGCACACCCGAAGAAATCGTTGACGAACCCGTTCCCCAGCAAACGATTGACCCAATCGATCGGGCGGCGCACCCAACGCCATCTCCGAGCGACAAGGCTGTGAACGCGCCTGCCGGTGGTGAGCTCTGGTTCCGAGCGTTGTCGCCCCAGCAGGACAAGGTCCTGTCGGCCGCGATCGCACACGCGTTGTCGAATCCAGCCGAAACATGCTCAAATTGCCCTGCTGGCGGCGATGACTGTTTAACAGTGTTGTCGCCAAAGCAGGAGAGTGTCCCGTCGTCGCCGACACCACATGTGTTCGTCGACCCAGCCGCAAGTTCCACATAGTTCGTGGATGCCGGAGGAGTTGTCCTGCCAGCGGTGTTGTCACCCCAGCAGGATGCAACGCCTGCGGAGTTCAGGCCGCAAGCATGCGCGTACCCAAGGGTCACAGAGCTGAAGGCCGTTGACGGAGGAGCAGTCTGTGTCCTGTCGTTGCGTCCCCAACAAGCAACCTTCTGGTTTGTGTCGGCTGCGCAGGTGAAGTAACCCCCGGCAGATACCGACGGCAGTGACGACGCGTTTGCTGAAGGTGAGATCACCATCAGGGCAACCGCAGTCAGCAGAAACGCAAGCGCAGCCTTTCGGTTGAGTTGGACGGGGGGTAGTCCGGCAGTGCAGGTGTGCATTGCACCAATTCCTTCGTCTGTGTGGGTGGGTGTGAAACCCCCATAGTCCACCAGAGAGCGAAGGCCGAAATATTGCGAAACGGTTAACGCACCCTAGGCTAGGGCGCGTTAACCGCTCAGTTTTCGACCGGCGACTACTTAACTACGCGGAATGCGCCACGCATGAATGGATGCACGCGACAGAAGTACGTGTAAGTGCCCGGGGCGAGGTCGGTAGGCGTTGTCCAGGTTCGGCGTTGCGCTGCTGCCGTTCCAGGAAGTGTCCATCCGAATCCAAGCTGGCCTGAGTCAAAGATTCTCGGACCATTAGCGAGTGGATAGGAAAGGCCCGTTTCCTTGTTACATGGCGACTGGCAGTTGGTGATCGAGTGGTAGATGTCAGCAAGGACTGCCTTCGGGCCAGCATCAAGGTTCCGGAAGGTCAGGGATTGACCTTGCTTAACCACAGGTGGGCGGGCCTTGGTGCCTGAGGAGCTCAGGTCGCCGTATTGGTAGACGAAGTTCTTGATGTAGACGGTGTTGGCTGCCGGAGTTGCTCCGTTGGGCAGCTTCCGCGCATCGTTGAGCGTCGTCACCTTGCCGCCGTAGAAGTGGTTCTCCGGGTAGGAGGTATGAGTCACATGGCCCTTGTCCCACGGAATAGCTGTGGTGAACGGGTCAACTCCCTCAGCGTTGGGATCAACAGTTCCGTTGGTCCGGTTGATCTCAGACCAGACAACATCGATACCCATCGACTCATACCAAGACGCCTTGGTCGTGTCATAGGTGGCTGAAATGACAAGTTTGTCCTTCGGCTTGATGTGGATCTTCCAGTCGGCTGGCGTCGCCTGCATTGCGAGATCCCATGACACTGGGCCAGACGGGTCGTAGTAGACAGCGTTCGAACGGAAGAGTCGAGCCGAGTTGGTGTAGTCACCTGGCTGCGGGCTCGTTGGAGTTGGGTCTGTGAGGCTCGAGTCGCGGATCACCTGAATGTCGGTGCGCAGTCCACCAGGGTGGACATGGCCGGCAGTGGCCAGGAGCGTGAGGTCGAGGTTCTCATTCCACTTATTTGGCTCGTAGTTGAGACCGGCATATGGATTGGTGAACTGGTCCGGATAGGTGATGGTGCCGTTGCTGCCAGTGTTCTGGAAGGCGTTAAACACTGGGTAGCCGCTGCCGCGCTGAACATCAAGCCAAAGTGGCCATGCTGGCTTGAGCGTCCGACCGAGTGTTGAGTCCATTGCTACCCAGTCAAGGTCGTAGACGATCTTGCCCTTGATTGTTGCTGGGGTGAGGTTGTGGATCATGTCGTTGATGATCCAGTTCTGATCCGAGTAGACGGGGTAGCCATAACCGGCTGGGAGCTGGCTGATTGTCTTCTCCTCACCAGCGCCGAACGGAAGGTTGAACCCGCTCGCAGGCGCACGGTTCTGAGGGTCCATCCACACCATGTGGTGCAGGTGGATGATGTCCGTGCGTGGTACGCGGTCGTTGGCAGGGTTGTTGTCGTTGTCCTGCAAAACAAGGTTTGGCGCCATGCGGACGAGGTAGAAGTTGCCGGGTGGCTTGGGGATCGGTCCACCGTTAACGGTGGTTGTGAGCTTGTTGACGTTGGCGCCAGGAAGGATCGTGATCGGAATCTCGTAGCGCGTGCGCGTGTAGCCAGCAGCTGGGGGAGCCATCGTTGGCTGAGCGGTCGACATTGAGGAGGAGGAGGCGAGCATTGCCCTCTGGAAAGCGGCGCTCTTCCCGTCAACTGACGACGACGCTGCTGGCGCTGCTGCGAGCAGAACTACTCCAGCGATTGACAGTGAACGGCCGACGGCCTTGGTGCTACGCCTCATGAATTCTCCTATTCCCCGGGTGTCACCGTGACACCACAGCTGGAACCGTACACCAATCCGTACCCCGCTACAAAGGCTTAAGTGACGGCCTTCATGTCGCCGAGTCTCACTCGTGTGTACCGTCGGTGTTAAGGCAAACAAGGAGGCTGGCAAATGAAAGCGATTTGGAATGGCAAAGTGGTCGCAGAGAGCGACGACACAGTTGTAGTTGAGGGAAATCACTACTTCCCACGCGAGTCGGTTGATGGCTCCTGCTTGGTTGAGAGCGACTACACAACAGTTTGCGGCTGGAAGGGCACAGCCAACTACTTCTCACTCAACGTTGATGGCGAGCTGAATAAGGACGCTGCTTGGTACTACGCAGAGCCAAAGGATGCGGCTGCCGAGATAGCCGGTCATGTCGCTTTCTGGAAGGGCGTTACCGTCGAGGCGTAGCCAAATCGATACCTCACAATGCCGGTTGCCCGGCATTGTGGAGGCATCACCCAAAAACCGAAGACCATCACTTCAATTGAGAAGGCCCTGACATGAAGGTCGCGATCCTGACCGGTGGCGGCGATTGCCCTGGACTTAACGCTGTAATCCGTGCAGTGGTTCGTGTTGCGCTCGCTGCCGACCACGAGGTGATCGGTTACCGGCGCGGCTGGGCAGGTGTGCTTGATGGCGACCATGTAAGTCTTGGCCGGCGCGACATCGCCGGTGTTTTGCCGCGCGGCGGCACGATGCTGCTGTCCTCACGAACAAATCCTTTTGCCGATGGTGCCGATGGCGTCGCCGCTGTCCGGTCCCGGCTTGAGGCCGATGGAGTTGACGCCTTAGTTGCGATTGGCGGCGAGGACACCTTGGGAGTCGCTGCGAAGCTCGCTGCCGGCGGCGTGCCGGTAGTCGGTGTCCCGAAGACGATTGATAACGACCTGCCCGGTACCGACCGTACCTTCGGCTTTGACACTGCAGTGCAGATCGCGACGGACGCCATTGACCGCCTCCATACAACTGCCGAGTCGCACGACAGGATCATCATCGTCGAGGTCATGGGTCGCCATGCTGGCTGGATCGCAGCTGCAGCCGGACTGGCGGGCGGAGCTGACCTGATCCTGATTCCAGAGAGGCAGTTCGAGATCGAAGCGGTCTGTGCTCACCTGAAGCGGCGGCATGCGACCGGTAGGTCATTCTCGATTGTTGTCACATCGGAGGGAGCAACGCCTGTCGGTGGAGGCCTCGTTACGAGCGGGGCTGCGACCGACTCGTTTGGCCATGCCCGCCTCGGCGGAGTCGGAGTTTGGCTTGAGCAGCAGATCGCTGAGCGGACCGGGTTCGACGCTCGCGCTGTGATCCTCGGTCACCTACAGCGGGGCGGGACTCCAACTGCGACAGATCGCATCCTCGCTACCCGGCTTGGTCTTGCTGCAGGCCGTAGCGTGATGGCAGGTGAGTTTGGCCTGATGGCGGCGCTCAGGGGAACTGAGATTGAGATGGTCCCACTAGCTGTCGCACTTCAGCCGCCGCGCACAGTCGACCCAGAGTTCTACGCCGACGCAGAAGTCTTCTTCGCCTGAGGTACTCGAATGCTCCTGACGCAAAAAAAGGGGCCCCGCCTAGGCGAAGCCCCCTTTACGACTAAACCCTCACTTGATCAGCAAGCGTTGTTGTAAGAGGTGGTGTTTGAGGTTGGGTTGGGATCCGTGCTCTCGCCCTTGAAGCGCGAGTAGATCTCAGTGGTAGTAACAGTCATCTTGTGGGCAACGCATGACTTTGGCCCAGCCTTGAGGTAGTTCGGAGCTGTGATGTTCAGGTTCAGGTCGGAGAGAACGAAGCCGCCAGTTACCTCTCCCAAGCCGGAGCCGGCACCGTTAAGAGCTGGAATGACGGCTGAGAGTCGATTTCCACAACCGCTGACTGTTGCGCCGAAGGCAATCGGGGCAACGCCGTTGTCGTTGGCGAGGATCAGGTTGCAGCCGTTCAACCCCTTCTTGTTCGTCAGGTCGTTGAAGCTTCCGTTGGTCGGGCCGCTTGCAAACAGCTTGCCCTTGTAGTCACCGTTGCTCACCTTGTTGTTGCAGGGAGCGCCCTTCTTGGGAGCGCCGGCGTCTCCGTAGCACCACCATTGCGCCTTGAGGACTCCGCCCTGGTAGGCAGTCAGCTTCGTGAGGATGTATCCGATCGGCATGCAGTCGGGTCCAGCGGAAGGGTTCACTTCCCATTCGCGTGAGTATTGGGTCGCGTCGCCGGCGGAGCAGGGAGAAGGTGCGCCAGTGATCTGCTCGCGGACGATAGACGCGCCGGTGTTGAGGATGGCCCAGCCACTACCTACAACTGAAGCGCTGCACTTGGAGGCAAGCTCCACGACGCTCGCGTATTCGCTCAGGTTGCAAGTGGGCTTTGCGGTCTTGTTGACGGTGACTCCAGTTGGGAACACGATCCCCACCTTGCCGACTGGGTTGGGCTTCTTTGTTTCGCGTGTAGACGCAGCGTCGCGTGAGGCGAGGTAGGCCTGAACCTTGAAGTAACTGCTGTTCTTCAGGACTGATCCCGTGGCGGGGGTCATCTTGATGTCGTTGCGCTGAACGATTGCTGCGGATGCAGAACTGGCGAGAACCAGCGCGCCGATCGTGACAGTCAGTGCAGTTGTGGTTTTGCTCCTCATGGGGTCTCCTCCCGCTTTGTCATTTCGTGATTGCTACAACAGCTGTAGTGACACAGGTCACATAGTTGCACAAACACGATTCCTAATCAACAGTTGCGGTTACTCACTTGCCGAACTGCGAGTACAACTCTGGCAGGATCTCCGCCAGGTTGCTGAACTCCTCTACGCAATGGACAGAGAGGCTTTCGCCAACCCCCTTCGGCGTCGCAAGCTTCCGGAAGGTAGGTCGGTTGACCACCTTGCCGACGAAGTCACCGAGGCCGCCCGGTAGATCAGGGCGCATGATCGCGCCACCCCAGAAATGGCTGCGCAGCACTGTGCCGCCATTCCCGTCATTAAGCCAAACATGTGACATGACGGTGTGGCGAACATGCAGCTTCATGTCGCCCGCCTTGCCGCAGATGATCGTCGCAACATTCGGGTCGTCCAAGGCATTACTTGAGAAGCCCACTTCAACCGGTGGAACAAACTCGATCCGCGCCTTGATCAACTCCTCGCCGAGAGTCTCAACCGGGTAGTGGGTGGCGCCCCAGTGAGCTTTAGCGGCACTGTTTGAGGACTCGAGAATGGAGTTGTCAATGTGTGCCTGGGGGTGCCAGACCTTGTAGCGAATTGCAGCGCGTGGGTGCCAGTCAAACCACCAGTCGACCATTTCGCCCGTCACCTTTGGCATTGGTGTCAGCGCCTGCACCTTGATGGTCGAGTCGGGCATTACGCACCAGCCGCTTTCGACCTTCAGTGGCTCCGGGTCAAGCTGCCGGTCGATCTCGTCAAGGGGAAGTGCGTCGGCCGGATCCATCGGCCCGTTTGAAACTGCGGCGAGCGCCTCAGAGTTGGCTGGTGCCAATGGCCGCTTCAGATACTCCTCAAGGATTGTCTGCTCACTCGCGCTCATGGGCGATCCCACCATGTGTGGAAGAGGCTGTCGGGGTCGTACTTCGCCTTGTACTCGTCGTAGCGGGCGTAGTTCTCGTCCGTCATGAATCGAGACGGCCGCTGGGAAAGGTTCTCGTCAGCGAGTTGTGTGCCGGTCGAAAGGTGCTCCATCGCGCGCATCCGTTCAGCCGCCCACTTGCTGTGAGTCTCGTCGAGCGCAGGATCCGACCAGGCCGCGTAGGCGGAGAGGAAGATCTCGTCCTCGTTGCTAAAGGCCATGTCCGGCCGCTTTGGAGCATCCGGGTGGTTCGGGCCCCAGTTCATCCATTGCAGGTGAGAAAAGTTCTGCGTGTCAGAAGGGTCCTCGGGGAGTGTCCTCACGATCTCGCTGATTCCCGGGATCAGCTCTGCGGCGCTGGCATGCGTCCACATGTTGTCCGGGCACCACCTGTGGTTGTCGGGGTACTGGAAGTGGACTGCGCCGAAGAAGTCCTCCATCTGCACTGGGACATACGGCATGGCCACGGTGGCCTTGTCAAGCACAGGTGAGGTCTCCAGGATTTTCGCTACCTCACGGGCCTCCTCTTCGGAGTCGGCGAAGGTTGCGCCGGCAACCGGGATCTCCTTGCCGCCGTCGAAACCGAAGTGAGGCAGGAGGATGAACTCCATCTGGATCGGGACCTGAGGGCCGATCTCACCTGCCCATGTGAACAGCTCTTCAAGGACATCAGCCGGGTATATGTAAGCGCAGTTGACGATCGCCTTCGGCCGGTCGTAGATCTTCAGGTGGAAGCGGGTGACAACACCGAAGAAGCCTGGGCCGGAGCCACGGGCGGCCCAGTAGAGGTCCGGATGGTTGTCCTCGTCAGCCCGGACAAGCTCACCATCAGCAGTCACGACATCAACGGCTGTGACGCTCATGCAGGCGGGGCCGTAGACGCGGCTGTTCCAGCCGAATCCGCCTTGTAGGAGGAATCCGCCAATGCCCACGCCGACGCAGTGCCCAACGGGGAAGAACAGGTCGAGCGCCATGAGTTCCTTCAGGAGGACAGTGCCTTGGCAGCCGGGTTCGACGATCGCTGTCTTTTCCTCCCGGTTGATCTCAACTATTGAGTCCATGCGGGAGACGTCGATCAGGGTCGCTCCCTGTCGGATGTGGTTGCCTGACCAGCTGTGGCCGCCAGAGCGGATCGAGACTTTACGCCCGGCAGATCGTGCGTCGTTGACCGCCTTGATCACATCGTCGGCGGTTTCCGCGAGGACAATTACGTCTGGGTTCTCATTGGGGAGGCGTCGGTTCCAGACAGCATCGCGGCGGGCGTCTTCGTAGCCGTGGTCTGAGGGGGTGAGGATGCTCATCTGGTCATGTCTCCTTCTTCTGAGGCGATGCGGCGGGCCGGGGGCACCACAGACTACTTGCGTAGTCACGAGCTCGCAAGCCGGCGGCTCTACTCGGAGGAGCTAGAGAGCTTTGAGACTCTTGAGGAAGGCGGCTGCAAGCGCCTTTAGCTCTTGATGACTCAGGGCTGACCCGGGGTGGAAGACCTGAGCGGCGGTCAGACCATCCACGAAGGACGCCAAGCCCTGCGCGATGTATGCGTCAGTTGGAAGATTGAGGCCTCTCAGAATCTCCTCCGCAATGCTGATGAACTTTGTGCGGACCTGAGCGATCAGCGGCTGGAAAGGCTCTTGGCGAAGACCTTCGAGGTAGATCTCGTAGCGGGCTGTTATCAAGTACCGGCTGTCGGCTGCGGAGATCGACTCGATCACGTTTGCGATTAGAACAGCGGCGTCGTCGATGCTGTCAATCGAGTCTTGGACCCCGAGGCTGTCGATAATCGCCAGCTCTCGTTCGACATGGGCGTTGAGGATCGCGGACATCAGGTCGGCGCGGTTACGGAAGAGGTTGCTCGTGGATCCCTCAGGCAGCCCAGCCTCACTGTCGACTGCCCGGTGGGTGAGTCCTCGGGACCCGTACTTGGCGAGGACGGTGATGGCCGCGTCAGTGACAATTCTGCTGCGCGGAGAAGCCTCGGCCTTGGGTGTCAATGACTGAGTCGAACTCATTCCGAAGCATCGTACATATGAGGCAACCTCCCCACGATCGAGATTGCTCCCAGGGTCGGGGCTGATGGCGCTGAGCTTGGCCCTCCCGACGCGCGGACCTGTAACCTCGCCCACCGAAACGATCAGGGCGAACACCTAACTCAGTTCCTGAAGTCTCGCTCTCCAACCTAAAGGACCAGCCATGCCCGACAATCAGCCCGTCTACTTCCTTGGCCACTTCACGATTAATGACCGTGACGAGTACGGCAAATACGAGAAGGGATTCTTCCCGCTGTTTGGCGGAACAGAGGGCACCTTCATGGCGCTGGATGATGACGCCACGGTCCTTGAGGGAAGCCGTCCAAAGGGGCGCACTGTGCTTCTTAACTTCCCGACTCAGGAGTCGGTCCTGGACTACTGGGACTCGGACGACTACGAGGCAATCGCCAAGCATCGGCGCGCCGGGACGACAACTCAAGCCATCTGTCTGATTTCTGGAGCAGAGGGATCAACCCCGCCCGAGCCATGCACTGACGGCAAGGCCGTTCGGTTCATTGCCCACTTCACAATCGACGACCCTGAGGCATATCGGGTCTACGAGAAGGGCTTCTTCCCGATCCTTAAGGAGCACGGTGGTCGCTTCGTGGCATACGACGATTCCCCACACATGCTTGAAGGTGAGCGCGCTGAAGGTCGCACCGTCCTGATCGAGTTCGACTCCGAAGAAGCCCTCAAGGGCTGGTGGGACTCAGCTGAGTACCGTGAGCTCGCCGCGCACCGTCACGCCAGCACGACGACCCACTGCGTCTACTACCTGCAGATGATGCGGGTCGTTATCGAGGACTGATCGAAACTAGCGCTAGCCCGCGAGGCTCGGCTCCTGCTCCGGGCCCCAGACTTCGCAATTGTCCCGGCGTAGAACGCTGCGCCGGGCTCTAAGCGCAAGGAGGTTGTCCAGGCCGCATTGGCTGAACAGTGCTTCCATCTCTGCGCGCTCGGACTCTGACCGTTCGGCAACTGCAGCCTGCAGTCGTTGAATTAGGAACAGTCGATATGGGAGCACGCTCGTCGTCATCTCCTCGCCGCGCCAATCGAAGGTCACATTGCCAATGGTGCGCCTTGATGGTTTGCCTCCAACGATCGACCCTTCTTGAATATCCGGGTCGTTGGCAAGGTGCTCGTCCATGAAGGCAACCTGGGCTTCAAGCTCGGGCATCATCTCCGCACCGATGTAGGTCAGGAGTGCGACCAAAGTCTCAGGGATCTCGTCCTCTGGAAAGAACTGCTCCGGGTAGTCGAGGTACTCGCCCGTGTCAGTAACCGGCGAGCTGATGCGTTCTGTCCATCGGTAGACCGGCCAAGCAGTCTCCTGCATAAGTGCCGCTGGGTATGGGTCACGCGCCAAGTGCGCCCAAAGGGGACCAGCGAATGCGAAGTCGCCATTGCTGGGGAGTCCGCCGAGCAGGTACGGAGCTGTCCGCAGGTGCGCTGAGAAGAGGGAGAGGAATTGTGCGTACGACTCCTCAATCTGGGTGACTAGGTGCGGGTTCACTCCCAATGCCAGCGTCGCCTTGCGCATCAGTCCGCTCGCAAAATCGAAGAACTCAGCCTTCGCCTTATCGTCGCCGGCTGCCGCAATGAACCCCGGCAGGTCCTCTTTCAGAAATCCGAGGTTTGTGTCGTCGAAGTTCCAGCGGTAGTGCATCGCGGGCCGCATCAGGCCCTCTCCGCCGAACAGCTCCAGGACATGACCAACGGCCCGCTGCTTAGCGGTTGCCGGGTAGATCGAGTGCTCACGAGGCTCGGCTGCTTCAAGGAAGTCGATGATCTCGATTGAGTCTTGGATCAGCGTGCCGTCCGGAGTCTCGAGCACCGGAATGATCATGCGCCCGATCGCTGGGATCACTTCCTGCTGGTACTTGGAGTGGCCGTTCGCCCTTTCAATGTGGTCAATGTTGCGCTTGCGCATGTACGACCGAGCTTTGGCCGAATAGAGCGATGCCGGCATTGAATAGAGGACGTACTTGCTCATAGGGCTGTGACTCCTGACGGTTCGATTAACAAATCTCGCAACTTGGTTAAGGCTTGTTTGAGTTCCGGCTCGCGCCCTTTGAAGCGCTGCGTGGGGATTGGTACTGAGATCGCAGCTACTTCACCGTCGGGTTCAATCCATGCGAAGCCAGCAGCGCAGATCCCGTCAGTGAGTTCTTCCCGGTCGAAGGCGATCCCAGTCCGCTTGACCTCCACGAGTTCCTCCATCAGCGCTGTCTTGCTCGTCTCGGTTGCCGGAGTAAAAGCTTTAAGGCGGGCGGGCAGGAGCTCGGCTGCTCGCTTGGCGCCGACAAGAGCCAGGGTGGCCTTCCCATTTGCAGTGCAGTGGAGCGGGAACCGGGCGTTGACCTCGGATGCCGCACTGAGCCGCTGCGGCCCTTCAACCTGATCAACGAATCTCATCTCAGTGCCGTCAAGTACCGCGAGGTCGACTGTCTCACCGAGGCGCCCAGCCAGATCCTCAATCAGTGGACGAACCCGGTCCCTCAGAGGAGGGCGGCTACCAAGAGCCAGCTCGGCAAGAGTCGGGCCGAGCCGCAAGCCGCCTGCGGGAGAGGCGCTCTCGACAAATCCCTCACGAGCCAGCGCGGTGGTGATCCGGTGGACGGTTGACCGGGGAAGTCCTACCGCTGCGGATATTTCGGCGAGGCTGCGGCCGTTGGGATGGCTCTGAAGCGCGCGGAGGATTGCGCCTGCTCTGGCGATCACTTGGATGCCGCTGTCTCCGGCGGTTTCGGTGGCGGGTTTGGTGGCGGCAGAAATTGTCATGCGGTTCACTCCAATTGTAGTACAGTCAATCCGCTGGTCGGGACAGCTGTCCCGCATTACGGTACAACACCTATGGGAGGGAACAAAGTGTCTGCCACTGATCCAATGGCCCCGTCGTCTGTCGACCCGCGCACCGGGCTCGAGTTTTATGACCTGTCGCACGAGTGGGGTCACGATGCTCCGCTTTGGCCCTACTTCCCCGATGTCAAGATCGAACGCTTCCACTACCACGCCAAGTCAGGCGTCCTGTCGCAGCAGATCACGACCTTCATGCACTGCACGACTCACACCGACGCACCTGCGCATGTGATCGAGGGTGCCCCGTTCATTGACGAGGTTCCGCTTGCCTCCTACTTCGGGACTGGCGTTGTCGTTTCCATCCCGAAGGAGAAGTGGGAAGTCATCACGCCGGAAGATCTTGAGGCAGCTTCGCCCCAGATCCGCGAGGGCGACATCGTGATCATCAACACCGGCTGGCACCGTTATTGGGGCGACAGCCGCAAGTACTTCGTTGAATCACCTGGCACCTACAAGGAAGCCGGCGAGTGGATGAAGGAAAAGAAGATCAAGGGCTTCGGCATTGACTGCCAAGCGCTTGACCACCCTCTGGCGACAGCCATCGGTCCGCAGCCAAACGGGCCGCTGATTGACGGCGTCCTTGAGGACTACAAGGCCCATACCGGCCGCGAAGCAGCAGACGACTTCCCTGAGTGGGAACCATGCCACCGTGAGATTCTCGGCAATGGCATCGTCGGGTTCGAGAACGTGGGCGGCCAAATCGACGCCGTCACGGGCAAGCGCGTGACCTTTGCAGCGTTCCCATGGCGCTGGACCAAGGGCGACGGTTGCATCGTGCGATTGGTTGCGATTGTTGACCCATCAGGCGAATTCCGCATTGGTGACGGGAGCGCTGACTAATGGAGGTCACCCGCATTGGGGACGCCAAGCCGTATGAGGCACCCAAGCATTTCGACATGGCTGGCCTGCGACTCCAAGGCTTTGACGCATCCGGTTCAGAGAACTTCTGGGTTGGCCTCTCGCACTTCCTGCCCGGCGGCGGAGCTGAACATGACGCGACGCCAATCGAGAAGGTCTATGTGGTCGTCGAGGGCGAAGTCACAGTCGTTACCGACGAGGGCGAGACCACTCTCGGCAAGTACGACTCGTGCCGCCTTGCCCCAGGTGAAGCACGCTCAATCATCAACAAGACCAATAGCCCAGCCTCAATGCTGGTCGCCATGCCGTACCCACCGGCACCAGCGTCATGAGCGGCCTCTTTGATCTCGACGGGCGCTCGGCTCTGATCACAGGTGCAACCGGTGCGCTTGGTTCAGTCGCCGCTCGCTCCCTCGCTGCCCGCGGCGCCTCCCTGACCCTGGCCGCAGGAAGTACCGATCAGCTTGAGGAACTGGGCGAAGATCTCCGTGCTGCAGGTGCCGAGGTTGAGCTCGTCGCCCGCCGTCCGGACACGGAGGCGGATACTGACGCAATGGTCGCGGCTGCAGTCGCAGCCCACGGCCGACTCGACATCCTGCTGACAGCCGCAGGTCTAAACAAAGTCGCGATGATCGGTGAGATGCCAGTTGAAGACTGGGAGACCGTGATGGACGCAAACGTTCGCGGTAGTTGGCTCGCGTGTCGCTCGGCGGGTAGGCAGATGATTGAACAGGGGCAGGGGGGACGCGTCGTTCTGATCTCCTCAACCCGAGGCAAGCTCGGTCACCCCGCTGGCTACGCCGCCTACTGCCCCTCCAAGTCAGCGATTGACGGACTCACGCGGTCGCTTGCATGCGAGTGGGGCGGCCACGGGATCACCGTTAACGCGATCGGCCCGACCGTCTTCCGTTCGACTCTGACCTCTTGGATGTACGACGAGGAAGGTCCCGGCCGTGACGTGCGTGAGGCGATGCTTTCTCGAATCCCACTTGGTCGTCTCGGCGAGCCGGACGACTTTGTTGGACCTCTTGTATTCCTCACCTCTGAGGCGTCCGGCTTTGTAACTGGGCAGATCCTCTATGTAGACGGCGGATATACCGCTGGGTGATCGGATGACCTCGGGCGCGGACGGGGGCAGGGCAACAGTCATCGGTGCTGGCCTGATGGGGCACGGCATCGCGCAGGTCCTCGCTGTCGGCGGGTTGGAAGTCACAGTTCACGATCCGTTCCAGGAGGCCCTGAACAGCGTCCCGGCAAGAGTCACAGCCAACCTCGAGAAACTTGGCCTGCCAACAGATGCTGCCCAGCGCATCAGGCTCGATTCGGATTTGGAAGCAAGCGTCGCTGAGGCTGACTGGGTATTTGAGGCAGCGCCCGAACGCCTCGACTTGAAGCAGGAGATATTCGAACGCATTGACTCCGCGGCCCCAGCTGAGGCTGTTCTTGCCACCAACACCTCGGTGATGCTGGTCGGCGAGGTTGCTGCCAAGGTCCAACGACCGGAGCGAGTCGTTGGCACGCACTGGTGGAACCCTCCGTTCCTTGTTCCTCTCGTTGAGGTTGTCGAGGCGGATCACACCGACCCCTCGGTCGTGAACCGCACGATTGAGTTGCTCGAGGCGCTTGGAAAGGCACCGGTGCATGTCAAGCGCGACGTCGCGGGGTTTGTTGGCAACCGTCTTCAACACGCTCTCTGGCGCGAAGCCTTCAACCTGATCGACTCGGGCGTCTGCGACGCAGCAACGGTTGACACTGTTGTGACACAGGGGTTCGGGATCAGGCTGCCGGTCCTCGGGCCGGTCGCAAACGCCGACCTTGTCGGCCTCGACCTGACGCTCGCAATCCACGACTACGTCCTGCCAAAGCTTGGGCAGCCATCCGACCCGTCTGAGGGTCTTGCCGAGCGGGTCGAAAACGGCGACCTTGGCATGAGCACTGGCAAGGGATTCCTCGAGTGGGAGGAAGGCCAGGCCGACGCCGTTCGCGCCCAGCTCTTCGACTATCTCGTTAAGGCAACTTCAACTTCAAAAACGAATGGGGAACACGACGCATGAGCGACTCAGTCGTACTGACCGCAGCTCTGACCGGGCCGATCGCAACAAAGGCAGACAACCCTCACCTGCCCACGTCCCCAGAGGAGATCGCAGCGGCAGCAGCAGAGTCACACGCTGCTGGGGCGTCAGTCATGCATGTCCATGTCCGTGACGAGCAGGGTCTGCCAACTGCCGATCTTGAAGTGGCGCGGCGGGTCGTCGGGCTGATCGAAGACGCCTGCCCGGCGATGATTCAGCTGTCAACCGGCGTCGGCCTAAGCGTGCCGTTTGAAGAGCGCATGCAGATCGTTGAGGCCAAGCCTCGGATGGCGACCCTCAATGTCTGCTCAATGAGCTTCGGTGGTGGCGAGTTCCTCAACCCGCCTGAGGGAGTGCGCCGCCTTGCAGCCCGGATGCTCGAACTCGGGGTCAAGCCAGAGATCGAGATTTACGACAGCGGGCACCTTGACGCCGCACTAGCCCTGATGGCAGAGGGCCTGCTTGAGCCACCGCTTCAGTTCTCAATCGTGCTCGGCGTGGCTGGCGGCATGGCAGCAACCCCGCTCAACCTTGCTCAACTGGTGGATCGTCTGCCAGAAGGCAGCATCTGGCAGGTGATCGGCATCGGTCGTGGCAACCTGCCGATGACTGCCATCGGCCTCGCGATGGGCGGCAATGCTCGCACCGGCATGGAGGACACCCTGATGTTGCGTCGCGGTGTGCCAGCAACCAACAACGGTGAACTGGTCGAGCGCCTCGCAGGTATCGCGACTTCTCTGGAGCGAACCCCTGCGACAGTCGATGAGGCAAAGGTGCTGCTCGGCCTTTAGCTGTGACTCGCGCTCTGGCGCTCTTGAAGAAATCAGCGTCCGAGGCAACGGCCTGCGTCGCATAGAATCAGCGCTCGAAAGCCTGAGAGATGTCTGCCACCACCACCGAAAAAGAAGTCGCTCGGCCCGGCTCTCGTTTCGCGAGCTGGAACATCAGCCCGCTTGAGTGGGTCGTGCTAGCGGCCGCGTGGGCTTCCTCAATGCTCATTCTGGGTGCAATCGGCTGGCGGGTTGCCGTCGATGGACTCACATGGTCAGGGTCGATTGGTGGGCTCGCAGAGGACACCATGCAATACCTCACGTGGACCCGTGACGCGTCTCTGCACATCCTTGTGGGCAATGACTACACGCTCGCTGACGCGTCGCGCAATTACCTCCACCCGGGCTTTGTCGGGTCGGGACTCTTGCACCGCTTGGGACTCTCAATCCCTCTGTCCTACGCGGTCTGGGTCCCAGTCGCAGCAGGCGCGGTTTGCTGGGGAGCATTTGGCTTCGTAAGCGAGAACATCGCCAAGTCGAAGGAACGGGTCGTGGCTCTGACATTGGCCCTGTTCTACGCGGTCCCTGCCTCGTTGATAGCTGGGCTGCTTCCCGCCAACGACGGTCTGATCTTCAAGCTGTTCATAGCTAGGGAGCCGCAGACCCTGACCCCACTGTGGGGATACCCATATTCCGCATTGGCGGTCGGGTTGACTGCGCTTTCGCTAGTCGCCTACATCCGCGGGCGCAAGTCGGGCAAGACCTTCTCGCCGGCGCTCATCGCAGGTGTGGTTTTCACCGGGTGGCTGCAACCTTGGCAGGGAGCAACGGTTATCGCGACTGTTGTGGCGTGCGAGCTGCTTCTTCGCACTCGCCGATTCTCAGGCCTTGCCCCTGGCGTTCCAAAGGCATGGCTCCTCGGGGCCTCTGCCTCGCTCGCCGGTGTGGTTCCACTCGTCTACTACGCACTCCTTGGCCGGTTCGACTCAACATTCATTGAGAGTGAGAGAAATCTGGCGATGCTCGCTCCGGCAGAGCACTGGTGGTTGATACTCATCGCTGTCGTCCCGCTCCTGCTTCCAGCGTTGCTTGTGGTGAGAATGCGAGTGCCAAGTGTTGCTGGGCTGACTGCCCGGATCTGGCCAGCAATGGCAATCGCTCAAGCACTTGTCCTCGGAGGGTTCAGCATCGCTAGCTCACCCAGCCACGCTCTGCGTGGGGTGGCCATTCCCCTTTCCGTGCTCGCTGTCACGGGTGTATCGCACCTTCTGCGCGGTGACCACCACTGGCCGCGGGTTGCTGTGGCAGTAGCTGGCATCGTCATGTTCGCTCTGGTCGGGACGGTGAGTACTGAGCGAGCCGAACTTAATGCTGTCTCGGGCTCAGGACTTGGTTCCAAGGTGGCCAACTATTTCGTAAGCCGCGACCAGCTGGCTGCCTACACTTGGCTTGCGAACTCACCGATCAAGGGCGGAGTGTTCGGTGACAGAACGGGAATGGGGGCGACGATCCCGTGGCGGACCGGACGCAATGTTTGGGCAGGTCACCTGAGCTGGAGTCCAAAATCACCTGGCCGCTTCAACGCGACGGAAGTTGTCCTATCCGGAGCTCCGTGCTGCCGTACTGAATTACTCAAGATGCCAGCCGGTCGCTTCGTGCAGGCGACTGGCGCAAGGTTCCTGATGACCTCTTGCGCGACCAATGTGCTCCTGGTTCTTAAACAGCTTGACGGAGCCGTTGAATCTGTCCACAGATTCGGGTGCGTAGCCGTGATCCAGATACGTGCCACTGGGGCGACAACCGACAAGGCGGCAGTTGAAACGATCTACGGAGCGGGGAAGGTCGGCTAGCTAGCCGCTCTAAGCAGGCATTGGCAGTCGGAGCCAATTAACCCGCGACTGGAAAAACCAGAGCCGACGAGCGGATTCGAACCGCTGACCCCTTCATTACGAGTGAAGTGCTCTACCAACTGAGCTACGTCGGCAAACGCCGGCTACCTGGCGAGAGGTAGCCGACTTCTGGATCGTACCTTGCCGCGTGGCTCAGGCGCGCGCCTTGCAGCCCGGGGTCAGCTTGGTTTGCTGGAGTTGACCTTCTGAAGGAGCGATTGTGCTGTGTCGCTTCCGTTGACTCGCACACGCGGAAGCTCGTAAGGATTGCCGCTGGGCTTTGCCCAGCCGGGGATTTCAGTCGTGGCGCCTAGGTAGCCGGCGGCCTTGACCTCCTGCTCAACCGCAGAGCTGTACTTACCCGCTGGGTAACAGAAGAACCACGGGCGCACGCCGAACTTTTTGGCGATCGCCTCACGCGAGCCGACAAGCTCAGCTTGCATCGCGGAGGGCGAGAGGGTTGTCATGTCTGGGTGGTCGAGGGTGTGGGAGTCGATCTCCCAGCCGTTGTTGATCAGGCCCTTGATCGCGCGCACGGGTATGCCCTTGTCGCCAATGTTCTTGACCTCAAGGTTCAGGACTCCAGGCCAGCCAGCTGCCTTCAACGCAGGGGCGGCGTGAGTCCAGTGGCTTAGGTAACCGTCGTCGAATGACACGACGATCGGCTTCTGCGGAAGTTCGCTCGTCCCGTGCCAAGCGCTCCACAGCTGGTTCAGGGTGATGCCTTGGTAGCCAGCTGCTTTCAAGGCTTGAATTTCAGCAGCGAAGGTCTCCTTCGCAACCCAAAGATCCGGGTAAGCGGCACCAGCCTTCGCAGCGCTAACGACGTGGTACATCAGGATCGGAACTGGGGTTGTCTTAGCCGTGGTGTTTGGCATCAGCGGCTTCGCCCATGTCGATGGCCCTAGTTGGGGGGCGGAGGCAGCCCTCTGTTTGCTCGAGGAGGAAGTTGATTTCCCGTTGCTGCCGCAAGCGGGCAGAGTGAGGGCGACGAGTAGAGCGGAAGCTGTGAGCGCGATTCGACGAGGGGTCATGTTTGTGATCACCAGCCGAGTGTATGTATGGCCGCCGCCGGGTCGAGATCGGCCCGTAGGTAAGTGTAAGCAAGGTCACACTTCATTCACTTACTAATGATTAGTATTGCCTCAACCAATCAAACAGAAGGAGTAGTACATGTCAGACATCACAGGAACTTGGAATGCGGAATCGAGCCACTCGCGAGTTGGCTTCTCCGTAAAGCACCTCGGCATCTCAACGGTTCACGGCGAGTTTGGGGACTTTGAAGGCTCACTCACAGTCGGTGAAGATGGCCTCGCCGGAGCAAAGCTCGTCGGCACCGTCAAGGTTGCTTCCGTTGACACCAAGGAAGAGGCTCGTGACGAGCACCTCCGCAGCGCGGACTTCTTTGACGCTGAGAACAACCCAAACATCACCTTCGAGTCAACCTCAATCGCACCTGACGGTGATGACGAGTTCAAGGTCAAGGGAAACCTGACGATCAACGGCGTTACCAATGAAGTTGAACTTGACGCCGAGCTTGAAGGCTTCGAGATCGACCCATGGGACAACCAGCGCGTTGGTCTTGAGATCAAGGGCGCAATCTCACGTGGTGACTTCGGCATGAAGTTCAACCAGGCTCTTGGCAGCGGCAACGTGCTCGTTGGCGACAAGGTCAAGCTCAACCTTGATATCTCGGCCGTCAAGCAGGCCTAAGTAGGCAGGTCACCCTCGGCGAGGCCGAGGCGATTGACTTTTTGGAGGTCCGGGAGCTAACGCCCGGGCCTCTTCTATTGCGCGGAACGCTGTGTAAGGATGCGGATGTGGAAGCCGCCAACGCAAACCTCGCTGTTGACCTGACAGGCCTGTCAAAGGTCTACGGCACGCGCAGAGTCGTTGACTCGCTCGACTTGAATATTCGCCGCGGCAGCATCTGCGGCCTTGTCGGCCCTAACGGTGCTGGCAAGACCACAGCTATCCGCATGGTGCTTGGCTTGATTGGCCGAGACGAGGGTGACGGCCTTGTCCTTGGACATCAGCTCGACGATCGCATTGGCTACCTGCCAAAGGTTGGCGCGCTGATTGAGGGGCCGGCCTTCACTCCGTCTCTCTCTGCTCGAAAGAACCTCCTTGTCCTCACGAGGCTCATTGGCCTAGAGGACACCAGGGCCGACGAAGTGCTTCAGCAGGTTGGTCTAGGTGACCGGATGACCGACAAGGCGAAGACTTACTCGCTAGGCATGCGCCAGCGTCTCGGGATCGCAGCCGCACTCCTTACATCGCCAGAGCTACTGGTCCTAGATGAGCCAACCAATGGCCTTGACCCTGCTGGCATTCGTGAGATCCGCGATCTGCTCCGAGCCCTTGCCGATTCCGGTGTGGCCGTTCTTGTTTCTAGCCACCTGCTCGGCGAGCTCCAAGCAATCTGCGATGACATTGTTGTGATTGACAACGGCAAGGTTGGTTACTCAGGCAGCGTGCAAGGAATCATTGCCGGCCAAAGCTCCCAGGTAGTCGCTCGGCCAGCCGATCCAGGCCAGCTCCAAGCTCTCCAATCATTGGCCCAGAGGTTTGGTACTGCCACCGTTTACGACAACGGCACTGTTGGCTTTGATGGCGAGCAGGATCAAGCTGCGGAGCTCAACAAGGCAGCATTTGAGGCCGGGATTCTCCTCAGTGGGCTAGGGATTGTTCGGCCGACCCTTGAGCAGGCGTTCTTTGCGATGACAGAGGGTGACGACCAATGATTGGAGTCATCCGAAGTGAGTGGGTCAAGCTTCGCCGTCCCGCCTACCTCTGGGTGCCGTTCGGACTGACTATCGCTTTCACTTTGCTCTTCACGATCGTCCCAATCCTCAGCGCTGTAAGGGTTCCTGATCCAAAGAGCCGGCGTGAGCCGATCCTCGTTTCGGACCTCACCGATTCTCACGGGGCGGTTCTGTCTGTCAATGCCGTCTACGGGCTGATCGCAATGATCGCGCTAGTCATCTTTGCCGCAGCAGTCGCCACCGAATACAGCAATGGGACCATCAGAAATCTGCTTATCCGAGAGCCGCGGCGGGTGCGGCTGATGCTGTTCCGGTGGCTTGGACTAATTAGTTGGGCGGCGCTGCTGGTGTTCGTCTTTGTTGTCGTGGGCGTTGTCTCAGGGCTGGTGACCATGGGTACGCAGGGTTACTCAACGAGCGAGTGGTTTGGCAGCTCTGGGTTGCAACACATTGGTTCAACCTTCATCTACCTCTGGCTCGCGCTGTCCCTCTTCGCAACCTTTGGGTCGATCCTCGCGCTGCTACTGAAGTCGTCTGTCGCATCAATTGGAATTGGCATCGCATGGTTCCTGATCGTCGAGAACCTTCTCGGCGCGCTTGTCTCAGGGACCAATGATTGGCTCCCAGGAAACATCATCACCTCAGTTGCTCACGGTGGGGACGATGCCCACGGGTTCTGGGATGGGCTAGCTCTTATCGCTGGCTACATCGCTGTACTTGGCGGAGCATCGCTCGCTCTATTTAGCCGTAATGACGTCAGCTCTTAGATAGCGCGGGCCCAAGGCGATGAGGCCTCGGGAGATCTGCGCCAAGCGATCCGGCGCAACTCGGCAGCGACCCGTTCTGTCTCACGGTCAACGACACCGGCGAGTAGATCGTGGATCAGTTCATCACGGTTGAGGTGCCGCTCAGCAGCCAGTCGATCCAAGCGAGCGCAGAGGTAAGTGGGCATTTCTACAAGGACTTTTGTCACCGTTTCTTCACCACTTCGATCATGCCCTGCGGCTGGGCTACCGCAACCGCACAGTTCCGCAGGTGTTGATGTGGGTATGCCGAACGGCCGACGACCAAGCAGGTCCGACTATCCTCGGGCTGTGAAGCGCGATCCCTCCCGCACAAAGTCGCGCAGATTTGCATTGGCTGCCGTCCTGGCATTGCTGCCAGCCTTGGCATTCACAGCCTTCGCTAGCGCTGGTGGATCATCAGGCACGGACCTCCCTGTGGGGCTTGAGGCTCGCACTGTGGCAAGTGGACTGAATGCCCCGGTTGCGGCAAGTTGGGCACCTGACGGTCGAGTGTTCATCGCTGAGAAGAGCGGAACAGTCAAAGTCGTGCTGCCTGGCGAGGCACCTACGGCTCGAGCTCTGTATGACCTTTCAGACCATGTTGCCACCTACATAGACAGGGGGCTGCTTGGGATTGCTGTCGATAGCGACTTTGCCCACAACGGATACGTCTGGCTGCTCTACACCTACGACTCTGACTCGTCAGACACTGCCGGCCCAAAGACAGCGCGGCTGTCGCGGATCAAGGTCGGCGCTGGCGCGACTCTCATTGGAGAGGAATTACCAGTGCTGGGTGTTCAAGGAACAAGCGCCTGCCCCTCGCCAGCTGCGGCACTTGACTGCATGCCGTCTGATGGCATGTCCCACAGCATCGGCACCGTCAGGTCAGACCCTGACGGCAGCCTCTGGGTTGGCATTGGAGACGGAGTGACGCCCGGTTCGTTGTCGCCGACAATCATGCGCGCTCTTAACCCCAATGTGATGAGCGGCGCGATCATGCATGTTGACCGCAACGGGCACGGCCTCAAAGTTCATCCGTTCTGCCCAAAGACGAAGACCCTTACGGCCTCCTGCACCAAGGTCTTCGCCAAGGGCTTCCGCAATCCATTTCGTTTCACGCTTCTCGGCAAGGGCAAGGTTGCTGTTGGCGATGTTGGCTTCAATGCGACCGAGGAGCTTGATGTAGCCACTGCAGGCAAGTCTTTTGGCTGGCCGTGTAGGGAAGGCGCTCACCCTCAGTCGGTCTACGCGAACACTTCGGCCTGCAAGAAGGTCAAGCGATCCACCCAGACGGATCCTGTGTACGAATATCCGCATGAGGGCGCAAGCGCCGCGATTATGACCGGCCCTGTCTTGGGGAATGAGTGGCCTGAGGGCCAGCGCGGCAAGCTTGTCGTTGCTGATTACGCCCGCGGCACAGCGGGACTTTTTGACCTTGCTGACCCCGCAGCGAATCTCGCTCCGTTAGCAACTGGGCTGATGGCAGTTGTCGATATGGAGCCAGTGCCAGGCGGCGGTATTGGAATGGTTGAGTCTGGATTCATGTTTAGCGGGGTTGTCCCCGGCCGCGTCTGGGTTCTTGAGCCCGCTGGCGCAAGTCAGCGGCCGTGGCTTAAGCCTGTGGCGACGGTCAGCGGGCAGACGGTGAACTTCGATGCGCGCGCCCTTGATGCTGATTCCACCAATCTGACCTACGAGTGGGATTTCGGTGATGACACCACGGGCACTGGCGCGACTCCCTCGCATGCCTACTCAGAACCAGGGCTCTACCGAGCAAAGGTCACAGTCTCAGACGGCACCGAGTCCGGGTCGGACATAGTGCCAGTTGCAGCTGGCCTGCCAGCTCCTTCGGTTGGGATCAGCTCGCCATCTGATGGCACAACTGTTGCTGGTGGGCAGGTGATTAATCTGCGCGGCTCTGCGACCCTTGGCGGCCAAGCGCTGCCGTCAACCGCCCTGTCTTGGACCTTGGTGCTCCACCATGGAGGCCACGACCATTTCCTCACTAGCTTCAACGGGCCGCTGGGCAGTGTTGAAATTCCTCAGGACCACAACATTGACTCATCCTTTGACCTAGTGCTGAAGGCGAAGACTGCCCAAGGTCAGTCGGCGTATGTACGGCGGTCGCTCCACTACAAATCGCAGAGTCTTAACTTGTCAACATCAGTGGGCGTCAAGGTCGGCTGGGCTGGTGATTCGGTCAGCGGGTCCGCGGAGACCGCAGTTGGCCTGAAGTCAGGACTTACGGTGCCTGCATCGGTGACTGTCGCCGGCAAGCGGTGGAAGTTCTCTGCCTGGTCGGATGGCTCGCATAGTGCGACGCGCACCTTCACGATGCCCGACCGCGCTGTGACTTTGCGTGCGAATTACATCCGCCGCTAGTTAGGCGGCGATCGCCTCTAGAGCCTGCTGTGGTGTGACGGCCCAGCCAGGTTCGACTAGGTCTTTCATGTCAAGGCTCACAAGCTTCATGTTGCGAGTCAGTGATGCGATGACATAGGCACCGTCGTAAGCGCTTAAGGGGTGCTGTTCGCACAAGTCCTCAAGTGCGGTCAATTCTGTCTCGGAAAGCGACATCACCCGGCCGGAAGTAATCGCGGATATCTCACGTCCGACTGGAAGACGCGCGGTCCCGGCTTTACGACGGGAGCGAACATTGATCACCTCGAGAAGAGTTAGATCAAGAGCTGCAGGCATGGCATCGGGGTGCGTGAGAAGAGCTTCAGCGGCTTCGGTGCTTGAGTTGGAGTCATCGTCCGAGGCGAGCCAAACACTCGCGTCAATCAAATGAATCAATGCTTAGGCCTGCCTTCCTTAACGGCTCGCACTGAGTCACCCTCGTAGGTACCTCGATGAGAATCGATAAGGGCCTTGATCTCTAGAGGTGAGAGCTTCCGAGGTGCGCCTATGCGCTCGCGCATTACGTCCTGAAGTAGTCCGCTGCGAGTCTTGCCTAGCGAATCAGCAAGTGAGTCAAACTCAGTCAGGAGGTCAACTGGGACCGAGATCAGAACCTTCTTGAACATACGTCTAAGTATATACCGAGTATTGCTTACGGCGGGCTGATTACCTAACTGACGGGTCGCGGTTGCCATGTAGTCACCGTGACACAGCTAGACCGCCACATGGGCGGTCTGCACAAAGTTGGAACAGAGCTGTTTCGGTTTGTTAGCCGACGGCAGGCGGCCCAGTGGGAGGGGTAAGGATCCCGTCCTCCGCTGCCAACTCTTCTGCGGTAGCCCTCATCTTCGCGAGGCTCGGAACAAAGAGTGCTGCGATTGCGCCGATTGCTAAGACTGCTGCACCCAAAGGTAGAGCAGCCACAACTCCATCGCTGTAGGCCTGGGGGCTGGCATATGACCCGTGCGACGCGAAGAGAACTCCGAGCATGCTTACTCCCATAACGCCACCGACCTCGCGGATCGCATTCGTGGCACCTGAGGCTTGGCCGCTCTCGCTCTGGCGGACGCTCGCCAGGACCGCATTCGCTGCAGGCGCAAAGACCAGCGCCATACCGGCACCACAGATGATGAAGGCCGGCAGGAGATCCACATATGGAACGGTAGGTGTCGAGATTTGCGACATCCAATAGATCGCGATCGCCTGTAGGGCTAGACCCACTGCAAGAAATGGACGCGCCCCGAACTTGTCGCTGAAGATGCCAGCCAGCGGAGCAACCAGAATCGGCATGCCAGTGAACGGCAGGGTCCTGATCCCCGATTCAAGCGGGCTATACCCCTGCCCAGTTTGGAAGAACTGTGAGAGGTAGAAGATTGAGCCGAAGACACCAAAGAACATCGCGAAGGAGACGACGTTCGTGGCGCTAAAGCCGCGCGACTTAAAGAACCGCATTGGCAGCATTGGGTCTGGTGCTCGCATCTCCCACAGCACAAACCCGATCAAGAGCAGCACGCCGCCAATCAGGGGAATCAGGATCCCAGGGGTTCCCCAACCGTCGGCTTCGCCGCGAACAATTGCGTAGGTCGCACCGAGCAGGCCCAGTCCAGCAAGCAAGATTCCTGGAAGGTCCAGCGACCTCTTCTCGCCCCGGCTTTCACGCAGCATCAGAGCTGCAAGGCTGATCACGATGATTCCAATTGGGATGTTGATCCCGAAGATCCACTTCCATGAGCCGGCGCCAGCAATTACTGCTCCGCCGACGACTGGGCCTGAGGCGACTCCCAAGCCGCTGACGCCCGACCAGATGCCTAGCGCCAAGCCGCGCTTGTCACCGGGGAACGCCTCTGCCAGAAGGGTGAGTGTGAGGGGCGTAACGATCGCAGCGCCAAAGCCCTGAGTTGCCCTAGCGAGGACAAGGAAGTTGATGTCTGGGGAGAGTGCGGCAGCCAAGCTCGAGACGGTGAAGAGGCTGAGGCCGATGATGAACATCCGCTTTCGTCCAAATCGGTCGCCGAGCGCGGCCGCTGGCATCAGCAGAACTGCGTAAGCGAGCGTGTAAGCGTTAACGGTCCACTCAAGAGACTCGAGTCCGCCGCCCAAGTCCTCGCGAATGCTCGGTAGGGCAACACCAACAACGAGGTTGTCGAGGGTAACCATGAATAGCGCGACCGAAACAAGGGCCAGCGTCCAGCCAGGGTGAACTCCGGTCCGGGCGTGCAGTTCCTCCTCTGCGTGGGCGACTTCTTCAGGGGAGGGATTGGGGGCGGTCATCCTGCGTACTCCTTTGGTTTGTGTCCGAGGGCTTCAGCCCAAGGCTCGTTGACATCGTTAAAGCCAACGGCAGCTGCCACGTTGAGCAGCATGCCTTCGGCGAAGTAGGGGCGAATTTCTTCTGGTGAGGCTCCGGTAAGGCGCTCGGCTGTCTCGTAGAGGGTGGCCCAGCCTTCAAGCATTGCTTTGCGGATCTTCGGTTCGCGCGCCGCTGCGGCATTGGCGTGTAGTTGGGCCAGCAGCACGGTTGGGTCGTCGGCGAGAAGTTCGCCGTAGGCACGACCCATCGCGTCCATCGCAGTCTCACCCGGCTGCGGATTCGCTGCACCGTGTTCGAAGGCTTCGCGAGTCTTGCTGATGCAATAGGCGACTGTCGCCGCAAAGAGATCCTGCTTTGTGGGGAAGAGGCGGAAGAGGTAGGCCTGGCTGATCCCAGCCTCATCGGCGATGGCGAGGGTGGGGGTTCCGTAATAGCCGCGCTCGGCGAAATGCCGGTAGGCAACTTCAATGATGACCTTGCGGCGCTGTTCAGCTGTGGATCTCTGCTTCGGCATAAGTGAGTGACCACTCACAAACTAGCAAGAAACGCTCAAAGAAGCGCGCAAAGAAAAGGGGCGGCCGAACGGCCGCCCCTCTAGAGAACTTGATCTGCTGGGCCTAAGCCCAAAGGATCAGCTGATCGTCGTTGAGTTAGCGTTGACCTTGTAGGTCTTAGTCGCTGCGAGAGCAGTGGACTTCCTCTTCGTCGTCTGCAGTTTCTTGAATGTGGCCGAGAACTGCGTCGGCGACGCGCTCGCCAGAACGTAGCCGTGGTGGAGTTGGTCAAACTCCTTCATGCCCGGGTTGCGCGCAAGGTAGTCCGCTTCCTTGACTCCATCGGGGAGGGTTACGTTGCTACTCGACCCGTAGCCCGGCGTGCCAAGCAGTGCTGCGATCTCAGCATTTGAGAGCTGGGTTACAGAACCGGCCGCGAACTCAGTTGCCACCGGGACGTCGCTCGTATCGCGAACCTGACCGGCCATAAACGTGTGGTAGTCACCTGTGGTGAAGACGACGTTCTTGATCCCACCGTTCTTGATAGCGCCCAGCAGGTGGTTGCGCTCGGTTGGGTAGGCGGTCCAGTCGTCGGCGGATTCGATCTTGTTAGTGGCGTCCTTCAGGCTCATCGCGACTACTTCGTTCGCGATCACCTTCCACTTAGCTGTCGATGAGGCCAGACCGCCTTCCAAGAATGAGAGCTGTTCGTTGCCTAGGAAGGCTCTGGGGTCGTTGAGGTCGGTACAGGTGGCTGGGTCGATATCAGTACCCGCGGCATGGAAGCCACACGGTTGAGCGTCCCGGTACTGCCGCTCATCAATTACCCAGAGGTCAAGGTTCTTGCCGAATTGGGCCTTGTGGTAGAGCTTGTATCCGCCGGCATCCTGCGGGAAGGTCGGCATGTTGTCGAACCATGCCTTGTAAGCGTTGATCTTCCGCTCGTCAGACCAGCCGGTGAAAAGCGGCGGATTGCTGCGCTTAGCGTCGCCACCGTTTGCTGTGGCTGAGCCTGCGTAGTCGTTCATGACCTCGTGGTCATCCCAGGTTGAGATCATCGCGTGGCTAGCAGCCATTGCCTGCAGGTCGGTGTCCTTGCGGTAGCCCTGATAGCGGTTGCAATATTCGTCATAGGTGACTGGGCCGCTCAGAGCTGTGCGCCCGAAGAAGCCGCCGTTACGGACCATGCCCTTGCTTGCGTCGTAGAACGCTGACTCGTAAATGAAGTCACCAAGGTTGATCACGAAGTCCACGTCGTCCTTCGCCAGGAGTGCGTGAGCGTTGAAGTACCCAGCCGTGTAGTCCTGGCAAGTGAAGTAGGCGAACTTGACTGTCTGGGTTGAGTCAGCTGGGAGAGCTGTGCGGAAGCGGCCAACCGTGCTGTTCTTCGACTTGGTTGCGAAGCGGTAGTAGTACTGAGTGTGAGCCTTGAGGCCCTCAATACGGGTCTTTATAACGAACTGCTTAGTTGGGTCAGCTGGCACCAGAGAGCTCTTAACAACCTTCTTGAACTTGCTGTCGGTCGCGATCTCAAGAAGGACCGAGCCTGCTCCGGAGACTCCAAATAGACGCGTCCAGAGAGTGATACCCGTCGGGGTTGGGTCCCCAGATGCGATGCCGTCTGGGAATGTGCCGCCTGAGTACGTCGGAGTCAGCCTTCCGTGCAGTTTGAACGCGAGCGCGTCCGGGACCATTACGGCGATGCCGGTTACGCCAGCTGCTGCGCTTACAAAGCCACGACGCGAAATCTGAGCGGCCATTCTTCCTCCTGAATTTTCGGACCTTCCCTAGCGGGGGAACTGGTGAAAGTCCGGTTAAGTTTCTCTCCTAGCTTCCACGCTAGTGGAGAAGCTGAAGTTACGCAAGGACGAGCCGCGTAAACAAAACGCGCCGGACTCAATGCCGGCGCGCAGAGAAGCTAATTTCGAAGCCCAGAGGCGATCAGCCTTGAACGTAAATCCTGACCACCATGTTGGGGTGAAGGTTGCAGTAGAGGGAATAAAGCGCCTTCTTCTTGGACGGTGCAGTTGGCACCCAACCTGCTGCTGGGTACTTAATGTCGGCTGCAGTGTCGTTCTGCTGAGTGCGGGAGTTGGTGAACTTCACAGCGGTGCTGGCTGTTGTAACCGTGCAGGCTGATGTCTTGCAGATTCCTGTCTTCCACGGTGCTGCACCCGTCTTCTTGGACCAGATGTTGTGGTAGCCAGGGTTGTCTGAGTCATGACCCCAGATAAAGAAGAACTTGGTTGATCCGCTCTTAACCGTGATGTCGCGGTAGGTGGCGAAGTTGTAGCCGGCATCACCAGGTGCCTTCTGAGTTTCCCACCAGAACCAACCATCGTTGGAGTCGCCCTGAAGGTAGATGTTCTTGACAACCGGTGCGGCTGTGGCTTTACCCGTGCGGGCTGTAGCAATACCGAGTCCGGGTGCTGCGGCAAGTACTCCGCATGAGGTGAGGGCTGAGACGGCGAGGAGAAGCTTCTTGGAAGTGGTCATGTGAGCCAATTTACACCAGCTAAGGGGGTCGAGCGCAAGTTGCTTTAGAGAAATTTTCATATATGCCATTTGCGCCACATGCGCGACATTTGACGCCGTGTCGGGTTACTGTTGACGAAATGTCCAACGGGGGAGACAAAAAGCCGTCCGGGTTTGACCGGCGTGACTTCTTGAGCATTGGCGGCCTCGGCGCTGCTGGCCTCTTCTGCACCCTCACAGCAAAGGACGTTCCCAACCTTTCCCGTCGGGATGTGGCGGCAATTGACTCAGCAGCTGCATCGCTGAAGAAGCCAAAGGGTGCAGTTGCCCACGCTGCACGCCTTAAGGCTGGCACCAAGGGCGCTGCCGCACCTGACCCGATTGACGCGTACGAGTTCGGTACACCAGAACCTCAAGAAGGCGGCAACATCGCCGAGTACTGGATTCAGGCAACAACAGTTCTGTGGGATGTGATCCCAACCCGCTTCGATTCATGGATGGGCATGAAGCAGAGGCGTGTTCGCTTTAAGGCCCTCTGCTACCAAGAGATGGAGTCCGGCTTCTCCGGTCCTAAGCAATACGAGGACGGCTCATTCGCTCAGCCGACAATGCCAGGCCCAACGATTGAGGCCAATGTTGGCGACACGATTCAAGTTCACTTCCGCAACAACGACTTCGACACTCTTCAGCCGGTGACGATGCACCCGCACGGGGTCCGTTACACGCCCGACTACGACGGCACCTACCTGAGTGACTTCACTCGCGCCGGTGGGTTCATCGCACCAGGTGAGGAGTTCACCTACACATGGGAATGCCTGCCAAGCAGCGTCGGCGTGTGGCCCTACCACGACCACGGCCCCAACCATGTTCTCAATACCACCCGTGGTCTATTCGGCACGATCATTATTCGCGACCCAGGCGCACCTAAGCCCGACCGCGATTACTTCCTTCATTTGCACAGCCTGCCTTCGTCAATCACGCGGTCGCCTTCGATGCTGCACTGCATCAACGGGCGCTCGTTCGCGGGTAATACCCCGACGATGCGCGCTGTCGAAGGCGAAGAGGTCGCAATGCATGTAATTGACATGAATAACGACTGGCACACCTTCCACCTGCACGGACACCGTTGGGCTGATGGATCCGGAAAGTTCATCGACAGCCCGACAGTTGGGCCGTCAGAAGTGATTACTGCACGCTTCCGGGAAGACAATCCCGGTCGCTGGCTTTATCATTGTCACGTCGCTTCACACATGGCTGCCGGGATGACCGGCTGGTACATGGTTGAGCGAGCAGCAACATAAAAGGGAAACAAGGAGAGAGGAACAGTTACAAGATGACCCGCAATCGCCGCATTCATATGGCGCTCGCATGTGTAGCAGCAGCTGCATTTGCTTCAGCGCCGGCAGCATCGGCATATGCACCACCGGCTAGCCCCGGCAAGGTTGCAAAGCCAACTGGCAAGAAAAAGACTCTTACCGTTTCGAAGTCATGTGCTTCAGCAGCGCTTAACAAGACATGCTTCTCAACGATTCAGGCTGCAGTTACAGCCACTAAGCAGACAACTCACAAGTACGAGTACACCGTCTCGATTGGCGCTGGCAAGTACAACGAGTTTGTCTACGCAGAAGGCCACGCATTTGACGGCCTCACCATTCAAGGTGCCACGACTGACCGCACCAAGGTTGTTGTTGACCTCAGGGGTCTGTCTGACACTGCGATTGCCAGTGGTCCGTTTGCGGGCCTTGTTCCTGACGCCAACGCGATCACCATCAATGGTGTCAGCGGTATTTCCGTCAAGAACCTGACTGTTCAGCACTACAAGGACAACGGCGTTTGGATCGTTAACGCTGGCGTTCCTGCCGACTACGTGAACCTGCTTGACGGCGCGCCAATCACGCAGCCATCGGCTCAGCTCACCAAGAACGAGCTTTTCGGCGGCAAGACCTACACGATCGACAACGTCACAGCTCGCTACGGCGGCGTGTACGGCATCTTCGCCCGTACATCAATTGGTGGCACGATCAACAACACCGAGTCCTACTACAACAATGACTCCGGCTACTACATCGGCGAGACTCCGCCGCAGCAGAAGCCAGTCCGCACCACGATTTCAGGTGCAGTGTCATGGGGTAATGAGCTCGGTTTCTCAGGTACACACGCCCGTTACGTGACGATCAGCAAGGGTCGTTGGTTCAACAACGGCATGGGCATCGTCCCGAACATCACGATGGGTGAGCACTGGCCACCACCGTCGTTCAACATCATCACTGACAACGACATCTACGGCAACAACTTCGACTACTACGGTGCTCCAGCTACCTGCACCGAAGCCGATGTAACTGGCTCACTTCACGGCTGCAAGCACGCTGGCGATCTGGCCAAGGCCAGCGACGGCACCCACCTGATCTTCCCAGGTCAGGCACCGTTCCACCTCAACGGTGGAGCTCTCGGTGGCGGCGCTGACTACCCACCAGGAATCGGCATCCTCGCGTTTGCGTCTCAGGATTCAGAGATCAGCAAGAACCGCATCTGGGGCAACAAGCTCCTCGGCGTTGGCTTCCTGAACCCAACGATCCTGATCAACGGAACCCGCAACTGGAAGGCGATCTGCGGCACATCAGGATCACCAATCAGCTCACCTGATTGCAACAGCCTGAAGAACTCAACGATCATTAAGCGCAACAAGGTCACTGGCAACAGCTTCGGCTCAGTCATTAACGCCAGCGGCACCAAGATCGGTGTTAACCGCAACGGTCGTGACCTGCTCTACACCAACGACGGACAGGGCAACTGCTTCGGCGGTTCTGGCGCACTTGCCAACACGTTCGAAGGTGGCAACGGCGTCCTTTGGGGAGTCCCAACCGACGCAAGCAAGTCAGCCTGGCAGACGTGTGACAAGGGCACCTACAGCGCCACCAAGACTGGTCCGCTGCAGATGGCTTACTACTACGCGCTTACCTTCGCTGACGGTACGCCGACCTCCGGTACCACTGGGCTTGGCGCCTACGAC
>CALJKH010000100.1 GCA_937973575.1 uncultured Solirubrobacterales bacterium
GGCTGGCACCGCAGCAGCGTCCCGCCACCCTCTGACTTCCTGCACCGCCTCAATGAGCGACCCAATCTGAGCCTCTGCTTCGGGGTTGCGGTCGCCGGCCCTCTCACTGGGAGCCACCCTTGCTGCCAAAAGTCCCTCAGCACCTGGAAGGTTTGGCCAAAGCGCCTCAGTCACGAACGGGATAACAGGGTGAGCAAGGGCCAACGTTTCCGTCAGCACAAATAGAAGTGTTGAAGCGAGCGCGTCACGGTCGGGACCTTCCTCGTTAAACCGCGGCTTGGACAGCTCCAAATACCAATCGCAAAGCTCGCCATAGACAAAGTCGTAGAGGGCCAGAACTGCGTGGGAGAGGTCGTATGTCTCGATCTTGTGGCGAATGTCCTCGCGGGCTGCCTCAAGTCGGGACAGGATCCAAAAGTCCTCAACCGCCTGTGGCTGCGGTGCTGGAACAGTCCCTTCCGGAATCAGAGTGAGGCCGAAGCGAACTGCGTTCCAGAGCTTGTTGGCAAGCTGCTGCCCCTGCATTACCTTCTCCGCCGAGTAGCGGACATCCTGAGTGCTGCTCATCGCCAGCAGGCCGAAGCGAACTGCGTCGGCGCCATGCTCGTCAATCTCGCCAAGAGGGTCGATGCCAGTGCCAAGCGACTTACTCATGCGGCGGCCGTCTGGCGCCTGAATGACCGAGTGAACGTAGACATCGCTGAACGGAATGTCACCAGTGAACTCGAGGCCCATCATGATCATCCGGGCGACCCAGAGGAAGATGATGTCCCTCGCTGTTGAAAGCACGTTTGTTGGGTAGAAGGCGCCTAGTTCTGGAGTCTCATCGGGCCAGCCCAAGGTTGCAAATGGCCAGAGCGCTGAGGAGAACCAGGTGTCCAGAACATCTTCGTCCTGAACCCAGCCGTCACCCTCAGGCGCCTCCATGCCGACATGTACCTCTTCACCTCGGTACCAGACAGGAAGTCGATGCCCCCACCAGAGTTGGCGGGAGACACACCACGGACGAATGTTTTCCATCCAGTCGAGGTAAACGCGTCCCCACCTGTCCGGATGGAACTTCACGGAACCGTCCTTAACGACCTCGATCGCAGGCTCTGCGAGTTCATCCATGCGCATGAACCACTGAAGCGAAATCAGCGGCTCAATACGCTCGCCGGAACGGTGCGAGAAGGGAACGGTGTGGGTGTAGTCCTCGACCTTGCGAAGGAAGCCCTGGGCCTCAAGGTCAGCCATCACCTTGGCTTTGGCCTCAGCTGCCGTCAGCCCGGCGTATTCGCCCGCCTCAGAGGTCATTCGGCCGTCCTCGCCAATGACGCTGATCTCGTCGAGCCCGTGCTTGCGACCAATCTCGAAGTCGTTGGGGTCGTGGGCCGGTGTGATCTTGAGGGCACCTGTGCCGAAGTCGAGCTTCACATACTCATCACCAATGATCGGGACTGTTCGGCCTGTTAGCGGAAGAACAACCTCTTGGCCAATCAAATGTGCGTGGCGCTCATCAGTCGGGTTAACGGCGACTGCAGTGTCACCAAGCATCGTCTCCGGGCGAACGGTGGCTACGACAACTTCACCATCTCCACTGGCGAGCGGGTATGCGATCTCGACCATTTGGTCAACAACCTCGCGCTCCTCTACCTCAAGGTCGCTGATCGCTGAACGGGAACCCGGATCCCAGTTGACCATGTAGTTATCGCGGAAGATGTAGCCCTTGTTGTAGAGGCGCACAAACACCTCGAGTACAGACTTGGCGTACCCCTCATCAAGGGTGAAGCGCTCCTCCGTGTAGTCGCACGATGCGCCGATCCTCTGGAACTGGCCAACAATGGTTGAGCCGTACTGCTCACGCCACTGCCAGACTCGCTCTAGGAAGGCCTCTCGCCCGACCTCTTCGCGACTGGTGCCCTCATCTTTGAGGGCCTTCTCGACTTGCTTCTGAGTAGCAATGCCTGCGTGGTCCGTTCCAAGAATCCACTTGGTGTTAAAGCCAAGCATTCGGTGGTGGCGTGCGAGGACATCCTGGATCGTCCCGTTGAGCGCATGGCCCATATGAAGAGAGCCCGTGACATTCGGCGGTGGAATGGCGATTGAGTAGTTCTCAGCCGCAGTCCCAGTCGGGTCAGGGTGGAACAGGCCTGAGTCGAGCCAGGCAGCCAGAACTCCAGCCTCGTGGTCGTTAGGTTCGAACCTTGTGGGTAGCGACGATTCCGTCATTGGTGACGGAGTCTACGAACGCGTGCTTCAGGCGGTCGCGTCGATGGCTGCGTCGCCATCATCAACGGAGCTGACAGCCTCCGTGACGAGAGTTGGCGGCAAGCCCTTCTCGACCGACTCGCGGGTCACTACGCATCGCGTTACATCCTCACGCGAGGGCAGCTCAAACTGGGTGTCGAGGAGAGTCTCCTCGATGATTGACCTAAGCCCACGGGCGCCCGTCTCGCGCTCAAGTGCGCGGTCAGCGATGGCCTCAAGGGCTTCGTCTGCGAAGACCAGGTCCACATTGTCGAACTCGAAGAACCTTTGAAACTGGCGCACAAGGCTGTTCTTTGGCTCTGTGAGGATCGTGATCAGGTCGTCGCGCTCAAGCTGGTGAACTGCGCTGACAATGGGCAGCCGGCCAACAAACTCTGGAATCAAGCCGTAGTGGATTAGATCCTCTGGAAGGCACTTTTCGAACGCCTCACCTGGATCGTGGTCAGCCTTGGCTACCACCTCGCGAGCGAAGCCCATGCCCTGCTTTCCGATGCGCTTGTTGATGACATCTTCAAGGTGGGCGAATGCGCCACCGCAGATGAACAGGATGTTGGTGGTGTCAATCGTCAGCAGCTCTTGATGGGGATGCTTGCGCCCTCCCTGTGGCGGCACTGATGCTGTCGTGCCCTCAAGGATCTTGAGGAGAGCCTGCTGGACGCCCTCACCCGAGACATCGCGAGTGATCGAGGGGTTGTCTGCACGGCGGCCAATCTTGTCCACCTCGTCGATGTAGATGATCCCGGTCTCAGCCCGCTTGACATCAAAGTCAGCAGCTTGGATCAACTTGAGGAGGATGTTCTCGACGTCCTCGCCGACATAGCCAGCCTCAGTGAGAGCAGTTGCGTCAGCAATCGCGAATGGCACATCAAGAATGCGAGCCAGAGTCTGTGCGAGGAGAGTCTTGCCGCAGCCGGTTGGCCCCAGCATGAGGATGTTTGACTTCTGAAGCTCAACATCCTCGTCCTCATTTTGAAGCATGCGGACGCGCTTGTAGTGGTTGTAGACGGCGACAGACAGGGTCCGCTTAGCGAACTCCTGCCCAATCACGTACTCGTCAAGAACCCCATGGATCTCCGCTGGCTTAGGCAGGTTCTCAACATCGAAGGCTGCTGTGGGAACGAGCTCCTCGTCAATGATCTCGTTGCAGAGGTCAATGCACTCATCACAGATGTAAACCCCCGGGCCAGCAATCAGCTTCTTAACCTGGCGCTGCGACTTACCGCAGAAGGAACAGAGCAGCTGCTCGTTCGTCTCGGTGGGTTTAGCCATCCGCTCCTGTCGGGATCAGGAACCGCGCACTAGTGGTGCGCGATCACCCGGTCAATGATCCCGTACTCCTTTGCCTCTTCGGAGCTCATGAAGTAGTCACGCTCGGTGTCGCCCTTGACCTCGTCAACAGACTTACCTGTGTGGTCAGCGATGATCTCGTCAAGGCGGCGGCGGATGTCAATGATCTCCTTGGCGTGGATCTCAATGTCAGTTGCTTGGCCTTGGAAGCTTGAGGAAACCTGGTGGATGAGGATCTTTGCGTTCGGAAGCGCCATCCGCTTGCCCTTTGCACCGCCAGACAGAAGGAGTGCACCCATCGACATC
>CALJKH010000101.1 GCA_937973575.1 uncultured Solirubrobacterales bacterium
CGATGGTGCTCACAGCCTGTCTGTGAAGCAGACTGACCAGGCTGGCAATTCCAGTTCGGCTGCGACTGCATCTTGGAATGTCTCGACGAGTCCGTACACCTACTCAGTTGCCAATGATGAGGTGACGATCACAGGCTGCCGGACCACGTGCCCCAGCTCCATCACTATTCCAACTTCGATTGACGGCAAAACCGTTACCGCTATTGGCAACTTCGCTTTCCAGTATGCGACTGGTGTTACCAGTGTCACGCTTCCGAGTACGTTGACACGTATTGGTTATGCCGCTTTTGAGGGCGCGACTGGCCTCACAAGCGTGACAATTCCGAGTGGCGTCACGGAAATCGGTAGCTACGCCTTCAAGGGGACGACTGCTCTTAACAGCATCACGATTCCGAGTACCGTGACAAGTATCGGTCATGGCGCCTTTGAGAACGCGACTGGTCTCACGAGCGTGACTATTCCTAGTGGCGTGACAACAATCGCCAGTTATACGTTCGCTGGGGCGACTGGTCTGCAGAGCCTCACCTTGCCGAGCACTTTGACGAGCATTGGAAACTTTGTATTTGACGGTGCAAGTTCGCTCTCGAGCATTGTCTTCAATGGCAATGCCCCGTCCGTTGGATTTGGAGGATTCGACGGCGTTGCGAACGGCGCAAAGGCGAACCTGTCGAGCTCGTCGTTGACGGGTTACGGCTACAACGGCTCGAACTTCCACGGCTTGATCGTTGCCGGCGGCGTTGATGCTCCCGACACGACTGCGCCGGATGCTCCGGTGTTGTCGGGTGCGCCGGCTTCTCGCACAAGCAGTACCTCAGCTTCGATCGCTTTCACTGGCGAGGCGAATGCGACATTCACCTGCAGTGTTGATGGTGGTGATTACGAGGCTTGTGGTGATTCGCCGAAGGAGCTGACTGGTCTCGCTGATGGGGCGCACAGCTTGAGCGTGAAGGCGACTGACTTGGCTAGCAACACGAGCTCAGCCGCAACAGCGAATTGGACTGTTGACACGACTGCGCCGGATGCTCCGGTGTTGTCAGGTGCGCCTGCGTCGAGGACGACGAGCACTTCAGCTTCGATTGGTTTCACTGGTGAAGCCAACGCAACCTTTACCTGCAGTGTTGATGAAGGCCCTTACGAGGCTTGTGGCTCCTCGCCGAAGGAGCTGACCGGTCTTGCTGATGGTGCTCACAGTTTGTCTGTGAAGGCGACTGACTTGGCTAGCAACACGAGTTTGGCTGCGACAGCGAATTGGACTGTTGACACGACTGCGCCGGATGCTCCGGTGTTGAGTGATGCGCCTGCGTCGTTCACGAATAACGCCTCAGCTTCGATCGGGTTCACCGATGAGGCTGACGCGACATTCACCTGCAGTGTTGATGGTGGCGCCTATGCGACTTGTGGCTCCTCGCCGAAGGAGCTGACTGGCCTTGCTGACGGTGCTCACAGCTTGAGCGTGAAGGCGACTGACGAGGCTGGCAACACAAGTCTTGCTGCGACCGCGTCGTGGACTGTTGACACGGTTGCCCCGAATGCGCCGGTCGTCACGGTTGACAAGCCACAGTTCACGCCGTCAACACTGGCGACAGTCTCCTATTCCAGCGATCCTGGCGTGACGTTGACGTGTTCGCTAGATGGCGCTGCCTACGCCACATGCGCTTCAGCGACATCCGCCGCATTGAAGTGGCTGAAGAATGGCGAGCACACCTACCGGGTGAAGGCGACTGACCAAGCTGGCAATGCAAGCGATGCGGGCAGCGTTAGCTGGACTGTTGACCTCGTTGCACCGGCAGCGCCTGGCATCAACCTGAATAGGTCTGGGACGACCAACTTGAAGAGTGCCTCAGCTCAGTTCACCGCCGAGGTGGGGGCAACCGTCAAGTGCAAGCTTGACTCCGGTTATTGGGTCCCATGTGCCTCCCCAACCTCCTATGTGGTTGGTCTTGGTAAGCACACCGTCTACGCCCGTCAGTTTGACCGCGCAGGGAACATGTCGGCAGACGCGAGCGCCTCGTGGACTGTTGCGACTCTCCAGCTGACGAGTGCGTCGGCGCTCAGTGTCGGCACGGCGCAGAGCGTGCTCTACGGCACGAAGGTAAGTGAGACTGGGTTTGCCTACTCGGGTGCCAGCACCGGTGAAGGCCAGACCGTTTACAGGTGGCAGCGTTGCTCAGGGTCAACTGTTGGCTCCTGCTCCGATTGGGCGAGCACTGAGGATTGGACTGTTGGTAAGGCTGATGTTGGGTATCGCCTGAGGCTGATCAAGACATTCACCAGTAGTGATGGTGTTTCAGTCTCAAGCGCTTCTCCACTTTCAGGTGTAGTGGTGCCTTACGCCACTGTCGATTCCGCTATTGAGATCCCTGATTCGTTGAGCGCTCCGGCATACGGGCGCGTGTTGACGGCGACCGTTCCAACTTGGGTTGGGTTCATGGGGCAGCCTTCCGTCGACAAGCTGAGCTACCTGTGGCAGGTCTGCACAACTGACAAGGTCGCCAGCTGCTCGAGTGTTTCGAAGGTCGGCCCGAATTACACGGTTCAGTCAAGCGCCATTGGAAAGCGAATTCGCCTTCTGGTTGGTGTGACAGTCGGTAGCGGTACGAACACCACCACAGCTTGGGATGCCAGCCCGATCAGCGGTGTTGTGACTGTTACCGGCAAGTTGACCGGCACACCAACCATCGTGCTTGCCCCTGGAGTGACGGTACCTGCGCGCTGGGTCCAAATCAGCGTCTCGGCTAGCTTCGATTTCCGCTGGCAGGGTGCGACCACCTACCAGTGGCAGGCGTGCTCAACCACCGAGCCTCAATCGTGCGTAGATATTCCGGGTGAGAAGGCCACGCACAAGGAGTATGCGCCTAGCGGCACCTATGCCCGCAAGGGTATTAGGGCTGTCGTTACCTACAAGGGCTCGGACGGTACGAAGGTGAGCGGCGCGACAGCGATCAGCAGTCCGCTCGCCCGCAAGTCAAGGCACTAAAGCCCCGCGCCCAGCTTCCAGCTGTGGCGCGGGTGGCCTAACCAAGCGCTCCGCGCGTAAACTGAAGAGCTGATGGCAGTCACACCCTTCTCAGAGGATCTTGAGCGCTGGCGCAAGGACGTCTACGACGCTGCGCCCGAGCGCGACGTGTCCTTCACCACGCTCTCGGCTGAGCCGGTGAACGCTCTCTACACGGCAGCTGACCTGCCGGAGAACCTGGACGAGTCAATCGGCCTGCCAGGTGAGTACCCATTCACCCGTGGCGTTTACGGCTCGATGTACCGCGGCCGCCTCTGGACTATGCGGCAGTTCGCTGGCTTCGGCACTCCAGAAGAGACCAACGAGCGCTTCAAATACCTACTCGCCCACGGCCAGACTGGCCTCTCAACAGCTTTCGACATGCCCTCCCTGATGGGCCTCGACTCTGACCACGCTCGCTCACTTGGCGAGGTTGGGCGTGAAGGTGTCGCAGTGGACAGCCTTGCCGATATGGAGCGCCTCTTCCAAGACATTCCGCTCGGTGATGTATCCGTCTCGATGACGATCAACGCACCGGCAGCGATCATGCTCGCCTTCTATGTCGCCGCAGCTGAGAAGCAGGGTGTGCCGGCAGACAAGCTTTCCGGCACGATCCAGACGGACATCCTGAAGGAGTACATCGCGCAGAAGGAATGGTGCTTCCCAGTCGACCCGGCCATGCGCCTTGTCGGCGACATGATCGAATGGTGCTCGAAGGAAATGCCACGCTGGCATCCAGTGTCGATCAGCGGGTACCACATCCGTGAGGCTGGAGCGACCGCAGCTCAGGAGCTCGCCTTCACCCTCAAGGACGGCCTCACCTATGTGGAAGAGGCTGTCGCACGTGGACTTGACGTGGACGACTTTGCGCCACGCCTTTCGTTCTTCTTCAACGCGCAGATTGACTTCTTCGAGGAGATCGCCAAGTACCGCGCTGCCCGCCGCATCTGGGCACGCGAGCTGAAGGAAACCTTTGGCGCCAAGGACCCAAGGTCATGGCTGATGCGCTTCCACACCCAGACCGCTGGCGTATCCCTTACAGCCCAGCAGCCGCTCAACAACATTGTCCGCACAGCTATCGAAGCCCTTGCGGGCGTACTTGGTGGCACCCAGTCGCTGCACACCAACTCTTACGACGAGGCTCTCGCCCTGCCAACTGAGGACGCAGTCCGCGTAGCCCTGCGCACCCAACAGATCATCGCCCACGAGACAGGAGTCGCGAACACCATCGACCCCCTCGGTGGCGCTTACGCAGTTGAGGCAATGACTGACGAGATCGAAGCCCTCGCCTATGACTACTTCCGCCGGATCGACGAACTTGGCGGCATGGTTGAATCCGTCAAGCAGGGCTTCCCTCAGCGTGAGATTGCAGACGCCGCCTTTGAACTCCAGAAGGAAATTGAGTCAGGCCGCAGGGTTGTTGTTGGCGTAAACGCCTTCACAGAAG
>CALJKH010000102.1 GCA_937973575.1 uncultured Solirubrobacterales bacterium
GGACAACCTCGCGCACAATCAGTCCTCTACGGATTGGTCCAATGACTCGGCCCTCTACCGCAGTTCTGCGGGCGAGATCGCGAACGAAACGCTCCCAAGTGACTACCTTGCCGCCGATCAGCGCGCCAGCTTCGAGCAGCTCCGCCTCATAAGCGTCACGGTCAGCTGTTGTCGGCACAACTAGCACCGGAGCATTACCTGCCTCAGCTTGCTCGCGGAAGCGGGTTAGGACGACTCCCGCCTTCGAGGCGTTAGCCGGACCGGTTACAAGTTCAAGAGGCATCCCGAAGATGGTCGCCGCGAGCGCGGCGGATCTGACGGGAGTTACTCAGACTCGGTCTTCTTCGCTGCCGGCTTCTTCTTAGCGGCGGGCTTCTTCTTAGCAGCAGGCTTCTTCTTCGCAGGGGCCTTCTTGACCGTTGCGGTGGCTGCTCCGCTGACTGCGGCGGATGCTGTGCCATCAGTCTGTTCCTCTGAGGCATCCGGAGGCTTGTAGCCCTCCTTGGCCCAAGCTTCGTTGAACTCGACTCGCCAGCGACCCTCTTCGTTCTGCCAGAGGGCGAGCTTCGCTCGGAATGACTTTCCTGCCCTGCTGCGGAACCCGGTGACCTGCTTCTCAGTACGGCCTGTGCGGATCAGTTCGCGGACGATCGTTGCGTTCATCGTCTTACCGGCCTTGGCCTTCCAGATGACAAAGCCGCAGCCTGGGTCGTCCTTGGCCCAGCAGGAGTAGCCCTTGCGGTTTTCCATGATGTCGGCACCGCAGACTGGGCATGGGCCCAGGTTGGCTCGTGGAATACGGACGCCGTCAAGGCGCTCATCAAGCATCGCGACGGTCTCCTTGGCGAAGCCGGCGATGTCGCCGATAAACGCATCCTTCTGCTCCTCACCCTTGGCGATCTTCTCCAGCCGCGCTTCCCATGTGCCGGTTAGCGCTGGTGAGGTAAGCGGGTGGTCACCGAGCAGGCGGATCACGTTGACGCCCTTCTCAGTGCAGACCAGGGCACGACCGTCACGCTCTACATAGCCACGGGCAATCAGGGTCTCGATGATTCCAGCGCGGGTAGCAGGGGTTCCGATCCCGGACTCCTTCATCGCTTCGCGCGCTTCCTCATCGTCAACTTCCTTACCGGCAGTTTCCATTGCTTCAAGGAGCTTGCCGTCGGAGTACCTGTTCGGTGGCTTCGTTTCCTTGGCTTCGCTTTCGACGTTCATCACGCCAACCTGCTCGCCTTCGCTGAGCTTGGGTAGGAGCTCATCGCTACGGCTGTCACCGTCGATACCCCGCCAACCTGGCACCGTAAGAACGCGGCCCCTAGTGCGGAACCTGTGGCCTGCTACTTCAGTCTCAAGAGTTGTGTTTTCCGCAACCGATTCAGGATGGAATACGGCGAGGAACCTGCGTGCCACTAGGTCGTAGATCTTGCGCTCGTCCTCAGTGAACTTCGCAATCGGGTGCAGCTCGTTGTTAGTCGGGATGATGGCGTGGTGGTCGCCGACCTTTTCGTTGTTGACAACCTTGCCCAGCGGCAAGTCCTTGAGGTCAATTACGAACGTGGCAGCCTTGGCGTACTCGCTGGATGTACGACCTACGACTGCTGCGATCTCCTGGATCTCGGGGACCATGTCGGAAGTGAGGTAGCGGGAGTTTGTCCTTGGGTAGGAGAGAGCCTTGTGGGACTCGTAAAGCTTCTGGGCTGCCGAGAGCGTGCGTCGAGCCGTGAAGCCGAAGCGACTGCTGGCCTCACGCTGAAGTGAGGTGAGGTCGAACAGCAGCGGTGCCTTGTCGCGACGCTCCCGGGTCTCCAAGCGGATAACCGTGCCTGTTCCACCATCGACTGCGGCGACAACATCGTCAGCCAATTTGGCTTCAGGCAGGCGGTCACCGTCAGGGGCAATCAGCAGACCGTCGTAGACATCTCCAGCACCTGTCTGGAAGCGACTAGTTACCTGCCAGTAAGGAACTGGAATGTGAGCTGCTATCTCCTCTTCACGGCGGGCGAGGATCGCAAGGGTTGGGGTCTGCACTCGACCAAGGGACACTGCACCGTCAAATGAGGTCCGCAGGCGGATCGTTGCGGCACGGGTTGCGTTCATGCCGACAATCCAGTCAGCCTCCTGACGTGCCCTAGCAGCATCCTCAAGTGGCTCGAAGGCTTTACCGGGGCGAAGGTTCTTAAATCCGTCCTCGATCGCAGACTTGGTCATTGACGCAAGCCACAGGCGCTGGACTGGGAGCTCGCACTTGGCCTGGTGGTAACAGAGCGCAAAGATCAGCTCGCCCTCACGGCCGGCGTCGCATGCGTTGATCACGTTGTCAACGTCATCGCGGCCAAGTTGGCGCTTGACGATGTTGAACTGCTCCTTCGAGCGGTCGTCCACGATGTGCTTGAACTTGTAGCCCTTGGGGACGATCGGAAGCTCTTCCATCTTCCACGACTTCCACTTCTTGTCGTAGTTCTCCGGCTCGGCAAGTTGGACAAGGTGCCCGACAGCCCAAGTGATTACGTGATCCGGACCTTCGAGGTAGCCCTTGCTTTTCTTGAAGGGACCAGGAAGCACCCGGGCCAGATCGGTCCCGACGGAAGGTTTCTCAGCAAGTACGACTGTCTTTCCCATTGCGGCGGCACAGTAGCGGCAAATCGGATTCCATCAAGTCACGTGGGAATCAGTGTCCACATGGACCCACAGGGTCCGCTGCTCCATTTCTGGCGCGAAGAAGCTCATTAGCGACTACTGACGGCGGCACCGTAAAGCCCCCAGGCGTCCCCTTTTCGAGGGTTCTGCCGAACACTGTCCCGACCACCTGTCCGCTCCCATTTACCAGCGGACCGCCTGAGTTCCCGGGCTTCACCGTGCTTCTAATCACCGTCACCGTTCGACTTACCGGGCCCTTGCCGTAGGCGTCTTGGGTGAGCGACACGATCGTGCGGCCAACCCTTGCCGGACTGGCGTTGAAAGGCCCGTCGAGCGGGTAGCCAAGGACTACGGCGGATTCGCCAACACTGGGATCGCCAACCATCTCCAGATTTCGAGTTGGCAGCCCTTCAACTCTCAGCACCGCAATGTCGTTACGGCGGTCAAAGACTGCGACAGAGGCCGTCCGACCGATCGACCCATCCCCTACTTCGACATCTGGACTTCCATCACCAGCGACGACATGGGCATTGGTCACGTAGAGACCTCCACCAGCGGACCACCCCGACCCCTCAACTGCAAACCCACAGGCTTGGGCTCGCACTCTGACTACGCCCTCGCGAGCAGAGCGGACGCCCGGCTGGGCAAGTGTTTGCGGATCCGGCGCAGGAACAAGGACAGGCGTCAGCCCCTCAACAGTTGGAAGTGGGTCAAAAGACGCGAACAGCCCAATCAGGTCCTTTGTTGGCGGCGCAACCTTGCCTATCGCTGACACGACCTGCGATGCGCGGATCTCCCTTCGAACCGAATCAGCGCCGGGGATTTGCACTGCCACTACTGCCGCAAGCCACACCGTCGCTACCCCAACCAGAAGCCCTAGTACGAGCCCAAAGCCGTTGTCGATCAGTCCGAGGAACGGCAGAGGAAGAAGCTTCCTGAGTTTGAATCCCACCCGTTCCAAGAGGCCGGCGACCAGCATTCCCCCCAGCACAGCGCCGATCAACGCAAGCAGCGGCGCCCACGGAGACCGTTCGCCACCCGGCAGAACCATGGGCGCTAGACGGGCTGCGGCAAGAGCACCAAGCCCAAACCCGATGAGCGACATTGCGCCGCCGATGAACCCCGACCGCCAGCCCTGCAAGCCAAGCAGGCAGATGACCGCAATCAGAATCCAGTCAAAAGTTGTCATCCCGCAGCCACCAAAATGAGCATAAGGCCCAGCTCCGACCTGCTGAAAACGCCCCGCTTGCCTCTACTCTCACAGCGTGCCTACCCAACGCCCGTCAGATGCGGAAATGCAGCGTCGGCGACGCGTCGCAATCGGGGCGGTCGCAGGCGTCTTTGTTCTGATCCTGTTTGGAACGCTTGTCTGCGGAGATGATGGTGGTCGAGCCGTCGCTCGCGACTACTCCAAGCAGTGGGCAGCCCAGAATTTCCAAGGCATGTACGACCTACTTTCAGAAGAGTCGAAGAAGCAAATTAGCTTCGAGCAGTTCTCTCAGGATCAGCGCCAAGCCCTCGCGACAGCGACAGTCCGGCGACTTACGGCGCATGACCCGAAGGATTTCCAAGACGGGTCAGTGACAGTCCCGTTCACTGTTGAGACGCGGGCTTTCGGAACGCTCAAGCTAGATGCTCGCATCCCCCTGACGGATGACGCCACCGATGCGAAGGTGAAGTGGCAGACATCACTTCTGCTTCCCGGATTACGCGCTGGCGAGCAGCTGTCGCGCCAGACATCACTTGCTCCGCGCGCATCCATCTACGCGTCAAATGGACAGGCTCTTGCCGAAGGGCCCAACCGGACATCCACAATCCCTGATGTTGCCAAGGAAATAGCTGGCAGCCTCGGGACACCCGACGGTGGCATCGGCCTCACCTTGCAGGCGTACGGATATCCAGCGGATGCGAAGGTTGGAATATCAGGGCTTGAAAAGATCTTCCAAACCCAACTCGCCGGCACGCCCGGCGGCACATTGCTCGCAGGTTCACGGACGCTCGCTCGGACAACCCCGCGCGCTGGCCGCAGTGTCAACTCGACGATCGTGCCTTCCGTTGAACTAGCTGCATCAGCTGCGCTCGCCGGGCGCGAAGGTGGAGCCGTCGCGATGAACCCAACCACCGGCGCAGTATTGGCACTTGCGGGGAGCGCGTTCTCAGAAACAGCACCTCCAGGCTCGACCTTCAAGATCATCACTGCCGCGGCAGTTCTTGAGTCGCATGCTGCGACGCTGAAGTCCACCTACCCGTATGAGACACAGGCCCTTCTTGACGGCCGCCCAGTTCAGAACGCTGGCGGTGAAACCTGCGGTGGCACTTTGGTGCAGTCCTTCGCTAATTCGTGCAATTCCGTCTTTGCTCCGCTCGGAGTCAAGGTTGGCTCAGCGCGCTTGGTTGAAATGGCTGAGAAGCTCGGATTCAACAAGCCCTTCGCCAACATTCCTAACGCCGCCCTGAGCACGATCCCTCACGCTGACCAGATTCAAGGTGAGGATGCCACTGGCACCACAGCTATCGGCCAAGGCCAGGTGATGGCTTCTACTCTTGCGATGACGGGTATCGCTGCGACTGTCGCCAACAAGGGACTGCGGGTGCAGCCAACACTCCAAAAGGGCACGAGGCCGCAGAGCAGCCGGGCTTTCAGTCCGAAGATCGCCTCCGACCTGAAGCAGATGATGCTTGCCGTAGTCCGCTACGGAACTGGCACAAGTGCAGCTATCACTGGGGCCTCAGTTGCCGGCAAGACCGGCACGGCCGAGATCAGGGACACAGTCCCCGCTGACCCGAACGATCCCAACGCACCTTCGGCAAATGACCCAGCGAACACCGATGCTTGGTTCGTTGCGTTCGCACCAGCTTGGGCGCCGCGCGTTGCAGTTGGAGTCTTCCTCGCAGGGGCTGGCCACGGCGGAGACACGGCAGCGCCTGCTGCTCGCGACATCTTCCTAGAGGCGCTGAAGAAGAACCGTTAGAGGTCGAGGCTGACGGCAGCCTGAGGCTTGCCGTTCTTGTCCTGAATCTCAAGAAGAAGCGGACGGTTTTGGTAGACCGTGTTCTTGATCTTGAAGAGCAGCTCGCCACCTTGGCGAACTGGGCCAGTTCCAGCGATTGATGACGCGTCCGGGTAGATGAACCACGGGTCAAGAAGCTGAGTCGGATTCCAAGCGAAGACGTTCGTCTTCGAGTCAAGCGGGATCGGCTCGTAGACGTTCTCCTTTGGAACGTTTGCGTCACGAATCACAAACTTGTTAGCGACTGGAAGTGGGTGGTCACCAAAGTTCTGGGCGCGAAGGAAGACGGCGAACCACTGCTCGTTAGGACCAAGCTTCTGCTGGCCTGGAGCAACACCGACGAGGTAGCTGGGGTCCTCTTGGCTCTTTGGATTCAGAATGCGGCTGATCTGAACTTGGTAAGCGACATCGCCGACATCGACATAAGCGCCTTCGTTAATTCCAAGCTTTGTTTCCTCTGAGCCACCGCAGGCTGAGAGGCTCAGCGCAGCACACAGAGCGGCTGCCAGGAGGGCTGTCTTTTTAGGGGCGGAAATCACGGACCGGGAGTCTACCCACCAGCAACCGTGACTCGCTGTCCGCGGCCACGATCCTGCTCGAGAATTGTCTTCATACGCCTGATTCCCTTGTTCATCCGGCGCTTCCACCAACCCGCCCCACCGACAATTTCCATGATTCGGTCGGAAGGCTTTGAAGGAATTGTTTCCCAAGTCCACTCGACATTGGTGTTGCCGCCGTTGCCCTCGGTGAGCGTAATTACGCACAGCTGACGAATGCGATTCATCTTCCCGCCGCTGCCACGAGCGACAAGGCGGAATGGAGCTTCGGCGTCAACGATCGTCAGGTCAGACCATGAGAACCGATTCAAAGGGCTGTTGACTCGGAAGCGAGCGCCAGCACCACGGCCGCGCGGGTTTTCACGCGTGAGGTGCCATTCGCTCAAAAAATGGTCGGTGTACTCGGACATATTTGCGATGTCAGCGATGTACTCCCAAACGTCCTCGCGGGGCTTGGCAATTGATGTTTCGACCTTAACTGGGTTCATGCGGGTCCGAGTCTATTGAGCCTGCCGCACGGAGAGAGCGTGGCTGTGCGCCCGCATGCCCCTGCTCGGGGCGTACACTCACCCCCAATGGCTCAAACCATCGCTGTTCTATCGCAAAAAGGTGGCACTGGTAAGACCACGACGGTCAGGACTCTGACCGACGCATTCCGGCGAGCCGGCTTGAAGGTTTTGGCGATTGACCTTGACCCTCAAGGCAACCTCTCCGACTACTTCGACATTGACCCCGAGGCAACCCCGACAGTTGCCGAGGTGCTGCTTGGTCGCGCAACTTCAGCTGAGTCTGTCCATGACGATGTGATTCCAGCGAATCTCGGCCTAGCTGAGGCCGAGCTGGTGCTGGGCGGCAAGATGGGCCGCGAATTAACACTCCGCAAAGCCCTCGGCGACGTTGGCCACTCGTACGACCTGGTCATGATCGACTGCCCTCCAGCTCTCGGCCTACTGACTGTCAACGCACTTGTGGCTGCCGACCACGCACTGATCTCAGCCGAGGCGCAGTACTTCGCGATGCAAGGCGTAGAGCAGGCCCTTGAAGTAATCGAGCTCGCCCGCGACGGACTCAACCCAACCCTCGACTGGCTTGGAGTAATCCTCAACATCGCTGACCTGCGAACAGTCCACTCACGCGAAGCGCAGGCGGCTTTGCGCGAACATGTTGGTGACCGCCTAATTGACCCTCCAGTGCGGGCGTCAATCGCCTACGCGGAGTCAGCCGAGCGCGGCCAGTCGATCATTGATCACCGCCCAGATCTTGCAGCTGACTACCTGCAGATAGCAGCTGAAGTTGCCCGTCGGGTTGGCCAAGCGGACGCTGCGGCCAAGCTCGACTCGATGGTCTAGTTCTTACTCGGCAGGGGGAGCTTCGGCGCTGCCCATGGCAGCTTCGAAGCGGGCTTTCATCGCTTCTGAAAGGGCGATCGTTCCGCTTAACGGGCGGATCATCACCGTGAAGTTAGTTACGAGGCCTTCATCGTTCGTCTGGAGGAGGTCAACACCCTCAAGCGACTTGTCGCCAACATTCGCCTCGAACCGCAGCATGTGGCTGTTGCCCTGTGAGGCCTGGTCCACATAGCGGAAATTCTCGAATGTCTTCTCGACATTCTCAAGGATGAACATGATCGCGTCCAGCCCTTCGTAAGGCTTGAAGACTGCTGGGCTGCGGAATTCAATGCTCTCCGCGAACAGCTCACGGGCGCCCTCCATGTCATGCGTCTCAACGCACTTGCGGAACTTGTCACCTGTGTTCATGCCACTTCCTCCCCGTTTACCTTTGCTCCAACTGTCGAGAATGAAGTGCGGATCACCCTCGCCCACTCCGACACATCAGCCTCTACCTTGGCTGCAACTGCATCAGCCTCATCGGCCGCAGCCCAGACAAGGACAGCCGACCCAGCACCGGAGATAGTGGCGCCGAGCGACCCGAAGTCCGCGGCACGCTGGACTAGGTCCCAGGACTTGGGGAACAGAGGCGAGCGGCGCTCCTGGTGAAGATGGTCGCGCAGGCCGATTGCGATCAGGTCGAGGTCGTCGGTCGCGAGGCCCGCCCCGAGGATTGCTCCAAGGCCGGCGTTCGCAACAGCGTCTGCCATTGGAACTTGATCGGGCAGGACAGAGCGGGCGTCGGCAGTGTGCACCGACTCCTCAGGGATTACGAGGATTGGAGCGACTGAATTTGGTGGCTCAAGCGTTACGACTGTGCCATCGGTGTGGATGGTGACGCCACCGTGCCAGGCAGCTGTGGCGTTGTCAATCACGCCATCAACCTCAATCGCTAGTGCGAGGGGATCGTCAATCTCCCCACCCAGAGCCTTGGCAGCAAGCACGCCGCCAAGAGCCGCGCAGGAGCTCGAGCCAAGACCACCGCATAGTGGTATCGCGCTCTCAACTGTGAACTTGAACCCGTCCGCTGAGAGGACGCGCTCAAAGGCTTGAACTAGAAGGTTGCTGCGGTCAGTTGGGACATCAATGTTCGCGACAAGCTCAAACTCATCGGCTGGCTCTACCTCAACGACTAGATCAAGGTCTAGTGCCACAGCCATCGAGTCAAAGCCCGGGCCTAAATTGGCCGAAGTTGCCGGGACTGAGACTCGAACGCTCATCCGAGTACTGCCGCGCGCAGAGCTTCCAAGTTGGTCTCACACTTGGTGAGTCCGCCGCCTTGAGCCAAAGCAGTGTCCGGGTCCTTCAAGCCATTACCAGTCAGGACGCAAACCACATCCTCAGTCGTGCCTGCCCCGTGGACCATTAGCCCAGCGACCGACGCAGCAGATGCTGGCTCGCAGAAGATCCCTTCCTTGGATGCGAGGAAACGGTAGGCCTCCAGAATCTCATCGTCGGTGACCTTGCGGATCTCGCCACCAGACTCAGCTACGGCGTTCATCGCTCCGTCCCAGCTGGCGGGCTTGCCGATTCGAATGGCGGTCGCGATTGTCTCTGGGTTGTCGATCGGGGCGCCATCAACCAATGGAGCTGCGCCAGCA
>CALJKH010000103.1 GCA_937973575.1 uncultured Solirubrobacterales bacterium
TTCCCTACACGACGCTCTTCCGATCTGTGTCCAGAATCACCCCATACGTCAGCATGAAGTGTGTGCCTCCTGCCGCACTGAGTAAGGCAAAGCTTGCAGCGATTTTGTACAGCCTAGGCCAGGCGAATAGACTCAGCAGTGCATAGAGTGCAGCACCAATCATCAGCGCGAATGCCAGTACGAAAAATACGCCACGCACCCCCGTGATTTCTGGCAGCGCGTAAAGCGCGCGCCACAAGGCGAGATTGCCAGCGATGGCAAGCCAAAGACAAACGAGCAAATTGAGACGAGAAGGTTTCATGGTCGTGGATAAAGTTGCCACGAGTTTAGCCTTGCCATGTGTCAATTGACCCAAAAACTCAGGCGATCACTTGAAAAAATTGCGCAGCTTGTCTGCCCAAGATTCCTCATTGGGCGAGTGCTTGGCTCCGCCCTTTTTCAGGGACTCGTCTAGCTCCTTGAGTAACTTGCGTTGGTGCTCGGTCAGCTTAACAGGCGTCTCCACCACGATGTGGCAGTACAAGTCGCCCGGGTAGCTACCGCGCACGCCCTTAATGCCCTTGCCTTTGAGACGGAAAATTTTCCCGTGTTGCGTGCCATCTGGGATGTCAATGCTGGCCTTGCCGGCCAAGGTCTCAAGGACGTCATTCCAGGCAGCCTCAAAGAGGACAACGCCGTCGTCCTGAAGTTCCCCACCGAGCGCTGCAATATCCACGCCGGCCTCTGCAAAGCGGGCAAGCTCGGCCTTGGCTGCGTCCACATCAAGCCGGGGCGCGACAGAGCCACTCTCGACAGTCGCGAGCAGTGTCTTCTCAGGCATGGTGTTGACGGTCAGCGGAGCTGCCAGCTCGTCTACGTACAGAGTCTCTGGGGCGTTGGGATCCTTGGTGCCGGTGCTTGCCCAAAGAAGTCGCTGCGGGCGTGCGCCGTGGTTCATCAGTCGCCGCCAAGCCGGGTCTTCAAGTTGGCGCTGGTACTCAGCCCACGCGAGGTTCATAACGTTTACGCCAAGCCGGTTGAGTAGGTCGTCCTCAACCTTGTCGGCGACTGCCTTGTCCCAACGGGACACGAAGACTGAGGCAACTGAGGCGATGTCAATTGGGTTGCCATCGGCAAGCCGTTGCTCGAGGCCCTGGCGGACTGCGTCATTGGCTGCGCTGAACTGGGGCGCATCAAACAGCAGAGTCACATTGACTGCGATGCCAGCACGGATCGTCTGGGTGATTGCTGGGAGGCCCTCAGCCGTGCCGGGGATCTTGACCAACAGGTTTGCTCGACCGACGCGCTCCGCAACCTCAACCGCTTGGGCGGCAGTTGCTGCCGCGTCACGGGCAAGGAGAGGCGACACCTCAAGCGACACATGGCCGTCCACACCACTGCTTGCGTCGTGAATGTGGGCGAAGGCGTCAGCTGCCCGCTGAAGGTCGTCAATCATCAGAGCGAAGAGCAAGTCCTCGCCACTGAGGCCTTGGCCTGCAAGGTCGGCGATAGCCGAGTCGTAGGCGTCAGAGCCTCCGATCGCGCCTTGGAAAATGGCGGGGTTGGAAGTCAAACCTGTGATTCCGAGTTCGCCGATGTAGCGCTCAAGGCGGCCGTCGTCGAGCAGGCCCTTTGAGATGTCGTCAAGCCAAAGGCTCTGGCCTAGCGCTGTGAAGTTCTTTGTGGCGGTCATCAGGTCTCCCGGTCTTAGTTGCCGTCTGGCGGATCGTCGCAGCACGGCTGGTCGTCAAGCGTAGGGCGTCGGCGAAGCTGAGCGGTAGGCTCATCGGCGAAATGGTCACTCTTAAGCTCACATTCCGCTCAGCAGTTGCGATTAGCGCTGCCGTCGTCACCGCGGTGGTGATCAGCGCATGCGGTGGCGGGAAGTACGTGCCCAATGTAGTCGGCCAAGAATTCCCAGCCGGCCAGAAGATGCTCAACCTTGCTGGCTTCAAGACAATGCCGTTCAAGGTTGCCTCAAACCGCCCTGCGGGCGTAATTGCCAGCACCGACCCAAACGCTGGGTCGACCACAACAGAGCGTCGCCTCAAGGTCAGGATTTCCATTGGTCCAAAGGTCGGCGAAGTGCCGGACACCACTGACCTCGAGGGAGGCATCGCCGCAGACGCTCTCAAGAAGTCAGGCTTCCGAGTGCAGACGGTCAACATCACAAGCTCGCTTGTTCCCGCTGGCAGGGTTGTGAGGTCATCGCCCCCAACTGGAGCCAATGTTGGGAAGAACGGGTTCATCGTCCTGCTCGTGTCCGGTGGAGCTCGCACCACCGCCATTCCAGACCTGACAGGCCAACCACTCAGCGCTGCCAAGCAGTCTCTGCAGCTCGCCCGCCTCGACACGCTCGTTCTCCCTTCGCCCGGTCTTGGTAGGCCTGGCCGTGTTGGAGCCCAGTCACCGTCGCCGGGCCAGGTTGCAGCAGTCGGCACGACTGTGAAGCTGTGGGTTGATGCGCCAGCCGAGTCGGTGACTGTCCCCAAGGTCACCGGGTTTACAGGCGGGTCGGCAAGTGCACGGCTTGGCAGCCTTGAGCTGGAGCCACGCTTTATCTCTCGCCGCGCTCGCACAGCATCCGAGATTGGCGTCGCCCTCGCTCAGATCCCAGCTGCTGGCACAACTCTCACGCAGGGAAGCCCAGTAACGATTGTCGTCGGCACGCCACCGCAGCAGAAGAAGGAAAAGAAGGCGCCGTCAATCGCATCTTCATTCGGCTTGCGGCCTGGCCGTACCGAAGGCTTCAGCATTGTCTACGCGCTTGACAAGTGCCCAGCTGGCCGCGGCTACGCCACGATCGTGCCAACGCTCGGCGTGCCGTACAAGCCGGACTCGGCGACCGTTGTGAATCAGGGACCGGTAAGTCTTGGGCCTGGCCTAATTGCCCAGATCGCAGTAGTCAAGACGACAGACTCATTCCTCTTGGGCTCAGCGGAGGTTGCGATTCGCGTAACTCCCTGCCCCAAGAATTCGTCTTACTGAGTGCGCCCCCTGGGACTCGAACCCAGCCCGCCGGATTAAAAGTCCGGTGCTCTAACCAGATGAGCTAGAGGCGCACCTGTGATGGTCTCACAGCGAGCCGTCCCAGTTACCCCTGGCTTGCGTAGACTCATGGCCAGCCGGTGCCCGCCCCCATGGTGTAGCGGTTAGCACGCCAGGTTTTCAACCTGGTAGCGGGGGTTCGATTCCCCCTGGGGGTACTTCTTCATCGCCGTTCCTCACCACTTGCGGGCGCGGCGGAAGATGTTCTGCGAGTAGCCATACACGGCTACCGGGGACATCACCGGCTGGAACAGCAAGGTGTACATGACGAAGCCAACCGGGTTCCGCCGGACGCGCAACCCCATCTCCTCGAAGACGCCGCGTTGCATGCGGAACATGATGAACGAGAGCGTCAGGTTGATCGGCAGGACGGCGAGGGTGAGTGGGCCCGCGATCATGAAGTTGCCAGTAGCTGCCAACACCAACCCGGGGAGGAAGGCAAAGGTGTAGCAGAGGTCCATCCACGGGATCATGAAATTGATCGCGATCGCGTGGGACGCCATCCTGTGTTTGCCGAGCAACTTCAACCCATACCGGCGCAGCCCCTCGATCATGCCGAACGCCCAGCGTGACCTTTGCCTGATCAGGTGCTTTAAGTCCTCTGGCGCGCCAGTCATCGCGACCGCAGTTGGTTCAAACGCGATCGCCTTGTCGGCAGCAAGGATTGCCCAGGTAAGCGCGATGTCTTCACCGATTGTCACCGGCCAGCCGCCAGCCTCCCGGACAGCAGCAGTTGCGTAAATAGAGAACGAGCCCTGTGCAACAAGAGTCGACTGCCAGAGCCCCTGACTGCGTTTGATCGATGCGATTCCGAGGAAGTAGTCCCATTCCTGCAGCTGGGTGATTCGGTTTTCTCTTGAGTTCCTAACCAGGATCGCGCCTGCGATCGCGGCAACCTCTGGTGGCGACGACATGTACCTCGCGACAAGCCGGCTCAACCCGGAGTTGAGCACCAGAGTGTCGCCGTCAACCGTGCCAACAAGGCGTGTGTTCACTTCAGCGAGTCCGAGGTTGAGCGCCGAAGCCTTGCCTCCATGCTTTGCCCTGACAAGGCTGACTCGCTCATCACGGTCGCTAAACCCCTGCGCCAACGCAGCTGTTGCGTCAGTGGAGCCATCGTCAATCACGACAACGCGAAGGTCGCCGCGGTAGTCCGAGGCGAGGAGGAATCGGAGAGTTTCAGCAAGCCGCTCAGCCTCATTCCAAGCAGCAACGAGCATCGTCACAGCTGGCCATGCCTCGGGCGAATCAGGCACTTTGATTACGCGCGGCCTGTCCAGAATCAAGGTCGCGACTAGGTAGGCCGTGAGGTAGCCGGGGAAGATGGCGAGGCCGATTGTCACGCCGATAGCGAGGGGAAGGGTGATCGCTTGGCCAAGGTCCGCGATCCACGGCAAGGCAAGCCAAGTCGAGACGCCGACCCAAAGCAGGCCTGTAAGGACTGAGAGGGTGAACCTCGTTCGAATGTTCAGATAGGGAAGCCTGCCTCCGGCCCGCGAGGCCGGAGTGTGAGGAATCTGCCCGGGCCGCTGACTGCCAGCAGGAAGCCGAGGCTTCCCTGGGTCGGTTTCGTCCTTGGCGCGGTCGCTGACCTGCCCCAACTTCTTAGGCTCTCTGACGTACTAGGCGGTGTTTGCGTGATTGCGACAAAGCACCTCAAACCTAGAGTCAAGCCTAGGTTCAGAGGGGAAGTTTGTCCCTTAAATCCAAGGCGTCAACAGGCTCAGGTGGGTCTGGCTCGGGGTCGAACTCTTCCCACCACTTCCAGCCATCGTCTGGGCCGTCAGGGTCAACCGGCGCCTGCGGAATTGGCAGTGGACGTGGGCGAATCGCATTCTTCACGGACAGGGCGAACATGCCGATCTTGAGGATCGCGATCAAAGTTAGGGCTATTGCGGCGGCTGCAGTCGTCACTACTTGAAACTACGAGCGCCAACCCAAATTGGCGCTTTCGTAGCTAATCCTGCAATGTCACTCGCGGCACGTAACGGCTGTGAAGCATCATCGGGTTCCCATCCGGATCAGCGAAGAACGCCATGTGGCATACGCCTGTGTCCATCGGATCACCAGGGAATACGACCCCCTTGGCTTCCAGAGCAGCCTTCGCTGCTGGCAGGTCGTCCACGTGAAGCGCGAACGGGTTGGTGCTGCGGTGGAACTCCATGCCCATCTGCTCGAAGGCGGTCAGCGTGAGGGTCACATTTCCGGTTTCGAATTCAGCGAAGCCTCGCTCTGGCATGTAGACGGACTTCGTGAGACCGAGTACATCCTCGAAGAATGCGACCGAACGGTCAAGGTCCTGCGTTGGAACGGTGATGAAGTCAACGACTGTGATGTTTGGTGAATCGCTCATGGCTCAAATATGCCAAATGGTGCGAGGTAGCGGTTGATAGCTTCCCCAACCACGAATCCCCGATCCGAAAGGACCGTTCCCCTAGATGTCACATCCCCGTATTGCACTTGCAGCTGTACTCGTGCCAGTCGCACTAGTACTTGGCGCATGTGGCTCGTCGAGCTCAAGCTCGACGACCGCCAGCGCTAACTGCGACAAGGCCAGCCTTGCCCTCACAAACAAGGGCCAGCTGACGATTGCAACCGACAAGCCGGCTTACTCACCGTACTTCGTTGACGACACTCCCTCCAATGGCAAGGGCTTTGAAAGCTCGGTCGCATACGCGATTGCCAAGCAGCTTGGTTTCCAGCCAAGTGAGGTCAAGTGGACTGTCGTCCCATTCGACTCCTCGTATGCCCCTGGTCCGAAGAAGTTCGACTTTGATGTGAACCAGATCAGCGTCACACCCGAGCGCGCGAAGGTTGTCGCCTTCTCAAGCCCGTATTACACGGCTCCTCAGGCAGTCGTCGTTGGCCCGGGTTCGAAGTATGCCGGTGCAAAGTCACTAGCTGACCTGAAGGACGCGAACCTTGGCGTTCAGGTTGGTACGACAAGCCTCAAGGCTGCAACTGACCAGATCAAGCCAAGCAATCAGCCGAAGGTGTTCAACACCTCAGACGACGTTGTAACGGCTCTCAAGAACAAGCAGGTTGACGCGGTTGTAGTTGACCTCCCAACAGCCTTCTACATCACAGCCGCACAGGTTGATGGTTCAAAGATTGTTGGCCAGTTCTCAGTACCGGGTGGCGACCAATGGGGCGCGCTCATGGCGAAGGACTCAAAGCTCAAGGCATGTGTCGATCAGGCACTCGCAAAGCTTCAGTCCTCAGGTGAGTTGAAGACACTCACCGACAAGTGGATGGGCGCATCAGCTGGCGCGCCCAAGCTGAGCTAACTCACTGCGAACGGCTCTCGGCGAATGAGCGACACAGACTCGCTTTCCTCGCCGGGAGCCGCATTGCCGTCTGAAGATCGGCGCGCAATTCGCGCAGCAGCGCAGAGGCGCAAACACCAGCGTGGCCTTGCTGTTGCGGCCATCTCAACTCTGCTGGTCCTCGGCCTTGTTGGCGGCCTCATAGTCAGTAGCCCAGGTTGGGACAGTGTTCAGGAGACGTTCTTCTCCTGGTCAGCATTCCGCGATTCATTCCCGGACATTCTCAGTGGGTTCTGGAAGGACGTAAAGCTGTTCCTTGTGGTGGAAGCGATTGTTCTCGTCTTCGGATTGCTCGTCGCGCTCTGTCGGGTAACGAGAGTTCCATCGCTCTTTCCGCTGAGGCTGCTGTCAACTATCTACGTAGACCTGTTTCGCGGTGTTCCGACGATCCTCGTGGTCTATCTGATCGGCTTTGGCGTGCCGGCGTTGAGCGTATCGGCGCTCCCTTCTGACCCATTCGTGTTGGGGGGCTTCGCCCTAGTTCTTTCCTATGGCGCTTATGTGTCTGAGGTGTACCGCGCTGGCATTGAATCGATCAGTCCGAGCCAGCGCGTGGCAGCTCTCTCACTTGGCCTCACGAACATTCAGTCGATGCGGCACGTCGTCGTGCCTCAAGCGATCAGCCGCGTCGCGCCACCGCTTCTCAATGACTTCATCGCCTTGCAGAAGGACGTCGCTCTCGTGTCAATCCTTGGGCCTCTTGAGGCTTTTCGAGTTGCCCAGATTGCGGCTGGCGAAAACTTCAACTACACGCCATTGATCGCAGCCGCCTTGCTGTACTTCCTCGTCACATTCCCGATGGCTCGCCTCCTTGACCGGATGCAAGCAAGGTCGCGCCGAGTGGAGAGCATGGAGGTCCCCACCTAATGGACTCCCCAGTACTTGAAGTACGCGGCCTCACCAAAGAATTCGACGGACAGCCTGTTCTGCGCGGAATCGACTTGGCAGTGGCAGAGCATCAAGCGATTGCCTTGATCGGCGCCTCAGGGTCAGGCAAGTCAACGCTTCTTCGGTGCATTGACTTGCTGGTTGAGATAGGCGACGGCGACATTTTTCTTGACGGCGAGGTGATTACTGACCCGTCTGTGGATGTGACCGAAGTGCGACGCAAGCTGGGGATTGTCTTCCAAGCGTTCAACCTATTCCCGCACCTCAGCGTGCTTGACAACATCTGCCTAGGGCCAGTGAAGGCGCAGGGCATGCGCCGCAAGGACGCAGAGTCCTACGCAATGGAGCTACTTGAGAGGTTTGGCCTTGCCGACCGGGCCAAGGAGCGCCCTGAGCGCCTCTCGGGTGGCCAGCAGCAGCGGGTTGCGATCATTCGCTCCCTCGCAGGTAAGCCACGCGCGCTTCTGCTCGACGAAGTCACGAGCGCGCTTGATCCCGAGCTTGTGGGGGAGGTCCTCGGCCTTGTCGGGGAACTCAAAGCAGAGGGAATGACAATGCTGATCACCACTCACGAGATGGAGTTCGCAAGGGACTTCGCCGACGAGGTTTGCTTCTTAAGCAACGGGCTGATCGTGGAAAGGGGAACGCCAGAGGCGATCTTCACATCACCGAAGCAAGAAGAGACTCAGCGCTTCTTGAGCCGAATGCTCGGCTCCGCTACCGATTAGCTAAGAGTCGAGCTAATCCAGTCGACGATCCCC
>CALJKH010000104.1 GCA_937973575.1 uncultured Solirubrobacterales bacterium
CGTTGATCCCAGATTCACCGAACCAGCCGTACGACATGCATAAGGTGATCGAGTCCGTCATTGACGACGAGGATTTCCTAGAGATTCAGCCGCTCTGGGCGCCGAACATGATCATTGGATTCGGTCGGGTGGAAGGTCGTCCCGTCGGCGTTGTCGCCAACCAACCAATGCAGTTCGCTGGCACTCTCGATATCGAAGCCTCGGAAAAAGCCGCTCGTTTCGTGCGTACCTGCGATGCGTTCAACATTCCTGTTCTCACCTTCGTGGACGTCCCAGGTTTCCTTCCCGGCACAGATCAGGAATGGAACGGCATCATTCGACGCGGCGCAAAGCTGATTTACGCCTACGCCGAGGCGACCGTTCCCCTCGTAACGGTCATCACCCGCAAGGCTTACGGCGGGGCGTATGTGGTCATGAACTCAAAGCACCTTGCCTCCGACTTCTCAGTCGCATGGCCAACTGCCGAGGTTGCAGTGATGGGTGCTGAAGGCGCCGTCAACATCATCTACCGCCGTGACATCGCAGAGAGCCCGACTCCCGACGAGCGTCGCCAGGTACTGATGGACGACTACAAGGCGCGGTTCGCCAACCCGTACAGCGCTGCAGAGCGCGGCTACGTGGACGATGTGATCCTGCCTCACGAGACTCGTCCACGCTTGATCACTGAGCTTGAGGCTCTGATGACCAAGCGTGATCCTGGCCCGCAGCGCAAGCACGGCAACATCCCGCTTTAGGTCACTGGCTGATGAATCGCCGCCCGCAGCTCGAGATCGTCGCGCCGAGCGCCTCCCCTGAGGAAGCAGCTGCGATTGTCGCCGCGCTAGAGCAGTTCATGCGCCAAACGGCCCCAACTCCAGTTGCGGCTGGACCTTCGATCCCGGCCTGGCAGCGCGCTGCGCTTGCTGAGGGAGTTCACCGCGATCCTCACGCTCGCTCAGTCACTCAATATGGCTTTCCCACGTAAACACGACTAGTTAGGAATCACCGCCGAATGTTCAAAAAGGTTCTAATTGCAAACCGAGGCGAGATCGCCATCCGCGTTATCCGCGCATGCGAAGAGCTCGGTATCGACACAGTCGCCGTTTACTCAGAGGCAGACCGTGACGCACTCCATGTCAAGCGTGCAACTGAGGCGTACCTGATTGGTCCTGCGCCAGCAGCTGAGAGCTACCTCGTTGTGGACAAGATCCTTGAAGTGATTGAGCAGTCCGGTGCTGACGCAGTGCACCCCGGTTACGGCTTCCTTGCAGAGAACGCCGAGTTCGCGCGGGCCCTTGAGGAGCGCGACATCACCTTCATCGGCCCACCAGCCTCAGCCATTGACGCAATGGGTTCCAAGACCAAGGCTCGTGAGTTGATGGCAGCCGCAGGCGTGCCAATCGTGCCTGGCACGGTTGAGCCTGTTCCAACGATTGAAGAGGCACGCAAGATCGCCCAGGACGAGATCGGCTACCCAGTTGCAGTCAAGGCAGCAGCTGGCGGCGGCGGCAAGGGCTTCCGCGTCGCGCTGACAGCTGATGATCTTGAAGAGGCCTTTGAGGGCGCAGCCCGCGAAGGTGAGAAGTTCTTCAACGACGGCACCGTTTACCTCGAGCGTTACCTGCCCGACCCACGCCACGTTGAGGTTCAGGTTCTTGCTGACAAGCAGGGCAATGTAATTCACCTCGGCGAGCGCGACTGCTCGATTCAGCGTCGCCACCAGAAGCTGATCGAGGAAGCGCCAGCACCTGCAGTTGACGAGGCCCTGCGCGAGCACATCGGCAAGGTTGCAACCGATGCAGCCAAGGCTGTTGGCTACCACTCGGCAGGAACGATCGAGGGCATGCTCCAAGACGGCGAGTACTTCTTCCTTGAGATGAACACTCGCGTCCAGGTCGAGCACTGCGTGACCGAAATGGTCACCGGCATCGACATCGTTCGTGAGCAGATCCTGATCGCAGCTGGCGAAGAGCTGAAGCTCAAGCAGGAGGACGTCGTAATGACCGGCCATGCGATCGAGTGCCGGATCAACGCTGAGAACGCAGCTAAGAACTTCGCACCAGCTCCAGGCATGATCACCGGCTACCGCGAGCCAACTGGCCCCGGCGTCCGCGTTGACTCAGGCATTGGGCCAAACAGCGAGATCTCGCCAATGTATGACCCAATGGTCGCCAAGCTGATCGTTTGGGATGAGAACCGTGAGATGGCAACCCGCCGCATGCTCCGTGCTCTCGGCGAGTACGAGATCGGCAACCTCACGACCCTTATCCCATTCCACGACGCGATCCTCCGGACCGACCAGTGGGCCAACGCTGAGACCTGCCGCGACCTTGTTGAAGACAAGGATTGGCTGAAAAGCACAGCTCCAGCTCCGGCAGAGGTTGCAGCCGACGCTGACGGCGAAGAGGACGCACCGAAGATCACCCAGGACTACATGGTTGAAGTCTCAGGCCGCAGGTTCGACGTCAAGGTCGTAGGCCCGGCATTCGGTGGTGGCGGCGGCGCAGCAGCAGCCCCCGCAGCCAAGAAGGCAACCCGCAGCAAGCGCTCAGGTGGCGGTGGCGGTGGTGGTGGAGACACCCTCGCTTCGCCAATCCAAGGCACTGTCTTCAAGGTAATTGCTGAGGCTGGCCAGACTGTTGAAGAGGGAGCACTTCTCTGCATCATCGAAGCGATGAAGATGGAGAACGAGATCACAGCCCACAAGGCTGGTGTGATCAAGGAGCTTCCGATCGAAGTCGGCGGCGCAGTAAACAACGGTGACACGATCGCCGTGATTACTTCACCAGAAGGCTAGGCCCAACTTCATGAGCGTCCGCGTCTGGCGGGCTGACCGAACCGAGGCCGAAACGGTTGCTCGCCTGCTGGTCGAGTTCCGCGACAGCTTCGGTCGTGATTGGCCGTCGGCCAACGCATTTCTAGCTGGCGTCGAGAAGCTGATCGACACAAACGAGTGCGAATTCCTGCTGGCCGCACCGCATGACGATTCGCCCCCGACCGGAGTCGTCCAGCTCCGGTTCCGCTTTGGGATCTGGCACGCCTCAACCGACTGCTGGCTTGAGGACCTGTTTGTTGAGGAAGCCTCGCGCCGTCAGGGAGTCGCCAAGGGTTTGGTCGAGTTCGCTGTTGAGCGCGCCACCGAGCGTGGCTGCCGCAGGCTCGAGCTGGATGTGAGCGAGGCCAACACCGGGGCGATCGCCTTCTACGAGAGTCTCGGCTTCGGCTTCAAGAGCGACCCTCACAAGGACCTGCTGATGAAGCTGTCAATTCCTCAGCCTGGCTAGGCGCCTGAGACGCGGGCAGCGTTCTCAGCGTGAATTCGCTTCTGCTCACCTGTTGAACGAGCGAGGGGAAGCGATGCCTCTGCGCCCTTGGCCTCAAGCTCATCGAGGTAGGCGAGGTCCTCATTGATGATCGCGTTTGCCCTAACAGGGTCCAACAGGCCGCCGTGGCCGGCAATTACGTGCTCGCAGTCTTTGTCCCCGACTAGGTCACGCAAACGCCCCAGAGTGGCTCTATAGGCCGACAGAGAGCCTCCCTCGGAGATCATTGGGATCTCGACTGGTGAGATGTAGTCCCCAACCACCAGAACTCCGCACCAGCGGGCAAACAGTGCCATCCCGTCAGCGGTGTGGCCATCGGCCGGGTGGAGCTCAATCTCTTGGGAGCCGATCTCAAGGAAGCCCGGGACTGGAAGCGCCTCAGCTCCCGGCAGTGAGAGCGTTACGCCGCGGTCGAGGTACCACTGGGCGTCGAAGTCGCGCAACTCGCGGGCAGCTGCGCCTGGCTCACCGGTTAGCCGAGCAGCGCTTGTCTCGGCAAGCGCGAGTGGAACATCAGGGAAGGCCATGCGGCCAAGCAGGTGGTCCCAATCTGCGTGAGTTGCGATCAGGCCAACAATCGGAAACATCGATTGTTCACAGAGAGATGGGAGAAGCTCAAGCTCCTCCGGCATGACGGGGCTGTCGATCAGGAAGGCTTCGTCACCACTGCGAATCAGGGTGCAGGTCGTCTGCCAGACAGCGCTCTGGACGAGCAGTACATCTTCGTGAAGGGAGAGGGCGCGCATCCCGAAAGCTCGGGAAAGCCTTTAGCTCAGGCCGAGGAGCTTGATTGCCTCGCGAAGGTTCTTGACCTCAGCGTCAGGCTTCTTCTGGCCCTTCTCAAGAGTCTCCTTGTTCCGGTTAATCCAGATCACGGGGACCTTCTTCTTGATGCAAGGCTCGACATCGGTGTGGTAGCTGGATGAAATGTGCACCCAGCCCTTCTTGCCACCAATGCGGCGTTGGAACTCGTTGAAGTGGGCTGGGTCCGGCTTGTAGGCGCGAACCTGCTGTGCAGTTACAACGAGGTCGAAGTCGAGTGGGATGTGACGGCGAGTGTGGCCAAGCAGCTTGTCGTCAATGTTTGAGACCAGGCCAGTCTGGAAGTTCTTTGAAAGCTTCTTGAGTGACGGGTTGGTCTCTGAGAATGGCTTCCATGAGGCGATCGACTCTGGGAGGAAGCCAGCCTGTGATGGCTCAAGGCGCCAACCGATGTTCTCTGCGATCTCGATAACGGTGCGGCGAAGCACCTCTGCGTAAAGCTCGTAGGAGCCAGCTTCGATCTTGTGCTGAATCTCCTTGAACTGGGAGAGCACCTCAGCCTTGTCGAACTTGACTTCGCCTTCGGTGACTTTCTCGAGTGCGTCCATTACTCCGGTCTCCCAGTCAATGAGAGTGCCGTAGACGTCGAGGGTGACCCAATTTGGTTTCTTTGGAATTGCCATGCGACGGCCAGTATGCCGCAAGTTGGCCTCCGACCTCGTCCCGGTGACGAGAAAGCGTCATGAGGGCCCGCTGTATTAGAGTCCGAATTCGCCCCAATGGATCTTCTCGAGTATCAAGGCAAGCAACTTCTTTCGCGTCACGGCGTACCGGTTCCCTCCGGCAAGCCAGCCGCCACAGTTGCTGACGCCGTAGCCGCTGCCGAGGAGATCGGTTACCCATGTGTCGTCAAGGCTCAGGTACAGATTGGTGGCCGCGGCAAGCTCGGTGGCATCAAGGTCGCTGCCAACCGCGAAGAGGCTGAGCAGTACTCCAACGACATCCTCGGGATGGACATCAAGGGCCTCACAGTTCAAGAGCTGTGGATCGAAGAGGCATCGGACATCGCTTCCGAGTACTACGCCTCAATCGTCTTCGACCGTTCCGCCAAGTCCTCACTCGTGATGCTCTCCACCAAGGGCGGCATGGACATTGAGGCAGTCGCAGAGGAAGACCCAACTGCGATCGCAACTCTTCACGTTGATCCGCTGATCGGCTTCCAAGCCTTCCATGGTCGTCGCCTCGCGTTTGACGCTGGCGTGGACGCTGATGTGATCGGTCCGATCGGCCAGATGCTCGCCAAGCTCTACGAGACTTATGTAGAAGAGGAAGCACTTCTGATCGAGGTCAACCCGCTGATCATCACCGCCGACCGTGAGCTGAAGGCACTTGACGCCAAGGTCACACTCGACGGGAACGCCCTTTACCGCCACGCAGATAACGCAGAGCTCAGCGACCCATCAGCTGAGGATCCGCAGGAGAAGATGGCGAAGGAACGCGGACTCACCTACGTCAAGCTCGACGGCAACGTTGGCATCCTCGGCAACGGCGCGGGCCTCGTAATGAGCACCCTTGACGTCGTCGCACAGGCCGGCGGCAAGCCAGCCAACTTCCTTGACGCTGGCGGCGGAAGCAAGGCAGAGGCAATCACCGCGGCTTGCGAAGTAATCCTTTCCGACCCCAAGGTCACAGCAGTCCTGTTCAACATCTTCGGCGGCATCACCCGCTGCGATGAGGTAGCCAAGGGTCTGATTGAGGCATTCGCCCAGATCAACCCAACGGTCCCATTCGTTGTCCGTCTTGACGGCACCAACGATGTCGCAGGCCGCGAGCTGCTTGCAGAGGCAAACCTTCCAAATGTCCATACCGTCGCGACAATGCTCGAGGCGGCCGAGAAGGTTGTGGAGCTGGCCTCATGAGCGTCCTCGTAGGTAACGACACAAAGCTTGTCGTGTCCGGCATCACCGGTCGCGAAGGCACCTTCCACACTCTCAACAACCGTGCCTACGGCACCAACGTTGTTGCTGGTGTAACACCTGGCAAGGGCGGGCAGGACGTTGAGGGAATCCCAGTCTTCGACACGCTCCACAAGGCTGTTGACGAGACCGGTGCCAACACGGCAATGATCTTCGTCCCACCAAGGTTCGCCGCTGACGCAATCCTTGAGGCCGAGGACGCTGGCATTGAGCTGATCATCGCGATCACAGAGGGCATCCCAGCCCACGACGAACTTCGAGTCTTCAACCACATCCAGTCCAAGGGCACAAGCCGCTTGGTTGGCCCTAACTGCCCCGGCATTCTTTCGCCAGGCAAGGCCAACGTGGGCATCATCCCAGCCTCCTTCTTCCGTGAAGGCCAGGTTGGTGTTGTTTCCCGCTCAGGAACGCTCACCTACCAAATCGGTAATGAGCTGGCACAGCGTGGCTTTGGAAACTCGTCGATCGTTGGTATCGGCGGCGACCCAGTTCCAGGTTCAAACTTCATCGACATCATCAAGCTCTTTGAAGCTGACGATCAGACAGAACTGATCGTGATGAGCGGCGAAATTGGCGGCGACGCTGAGGAACAGGCTGCTGAGTACATCAAGGAGCACGTCACGAAGCCAGTGATCGGCTATATCGCCGGATTCACAGCGCCTCCCGGCAAGCAGATGGGTCACGCTGGGGCGATCGTCTCCGGTTCGAAGGGCACCGCGGCTGCCAAGGCTGAAGCTCTTGAAGCCTGTGGAGTCCGCGTCGGTCGCACCCCGACCGCAGTCGCCGACATCGCCGCCGAGATCCTCGGCGCGTAACCACCCGCGTCTATCTCGTAGGCTGGGTTAAGTAATGGCAGACCAGATCTCATTCGCACGTGGGGCACCCTCACTCGACATCGTTGACATCGAGGGGCTCAAGGCCGCTGCAGCTGCTGCCTTTGACGCTGATCCTGCAGGCGTAACCGCCTACGGCACTTCAGTCGGCTACCCGCCACTTCGCAAGTGGCTGGCCGACCGCCACGGGGTGGATGTTGAGAACGTCCTCATCACCAATGGCTCAATGCAAGCTGGGGCCTTCCTCTTTGACTCACTCGTTCAGCCGGGCACGCCGGTTGTCGTTGAGCGTCCTACCTACGACCGCACCCTGCTCGGCCTTCAGCGCCGTGGTGCTGAGATTCACACCGTTGACCTTGACGAGAACGGCATCGTCGTCGAGCAGCTTGAAGAGCTTCTCGCCTCAGGAGTCAAGCCAGCACTGCTCCATGTGATTCCTAACTTCCACAATCCTGCTGGCTGCACCCTGCCTCTGGAGCGTCGCGTCCGCCTTGTCGAGCTTGCTCGTGAGCACGGCTTTGTTCTGTTTGAGGATGACCCTTACCGCGATGTCCGCTTTGAGGGCGAGGCGCTGCCGACGATGCTTGAGATCGACCGTGACATGGGTGGCGATGGCGTTGTTATCCACGCCTGCTCCTTCACCAAGACAGTTTGCCCGGGAGTTCGAGTCGGCTGGCTTGTTGGCCCAACCAACCTGATCAACGCCGTGAAGGACCTTGCGACTGGCACCTACATCGCACCTGGCATGGTCGCCCAAGGACTCGTCAACGAGTTCATCAAGGCAGGTTCGTTTGAGAAGTCAATCGCCAGCGTCAGCAAGGCTCTTGGTGAGCGCGCAGCGACTCTTGGCGAGGCACTCAGCCGCGAGCTGCCAACAGCAGAGTTCACACTTCCCCGTGGCGGATACTTCCTTTGGATGCGACTTCCAGGCGCTGACGGCGAGGCACTCGCCAAGGCTGCAGCCGAGAAGGGCGTGGCGATCGTGCCGGGCTCGGACTTCATGGCTGAAGGTGGCGAGGAGTACATGCGCCTTGCCTACTCAGCGGCGACTGTGCCTGAGATCGAAGAGGGCGTTAAGCGCCTTGCTGAGGCCGCTCGCGACCTTGGAGTCGCCTGAGGTTCTATGAAGGTCGGCACCGGCACCCGAGCATTGGTGACCGGAGCCTCGCGCGGCATTGGCCGCGCTCTTGCTGAGGATCTGGCAGCCCGCGGTGCGACAGTCGGCCTCTTGGCTCGTAGCGCCGACGAGCTGAACGAGTTGGCTGCGGCTCTGCCCGGCGACCACGTTGTCTTGCCCTGCGATATCGGCGACCAGCAGGCAGTCGAGTCAGCAGTTAAGGAGTTCGTCGCGAAGGCTGGCGGCCTTGACTTGCTGGTAGCCAACGCTGGCGTTGCGCATTACGGCCCGTTCATGCAAGTGCCGCTTGACAAGGCGGAGCAGATGGTGCGAATCAATGTGCTTGGCACGATCTACACAGTTCGCGCTGGGCTTGACCACATGCTTGACAGAGCAGAGGGGCATGTTGTTGTCGTGTCATCCGGCGCTGGCCTGCGCTCATTCCCTTGGGCGGCGGTCTATGGAGCAACAAAGGCGGCCGACCGGATGTTCGCCGAAGCGCTGCGCCATGAGCTGAGTGGTACTGGGGTTGACCTCACCACCGTCTACCCGGGTGAGATCAAGACGGACCTCCACGCTCACGAGCAGGACAACCTTCCCGATTGGTACCGGCCGAAGGACGCAGTGCCAGCGGCTGACATGGCAGCGGCGATCCTCGCTGCAGTTGAAGCCAACAAGCGGTCGGTCTACTTCCCACGGATTGTCAGGCTCCTAGGGATCATCCACGGTATTTCGCCCCAGCTTGGCGACCGCTTCCTTCGCATCCTTCGCGGTGGCACAGCAGCCCCGCGAGTTGACTAAAGCTTCTGTAGCTGTGGCTCTCAAGCAGCCGCCCATTCTCGTCGCGCCCGACTCTTTCAAGGGCACCTTTACTGCCCGTGAGGTAGCTGAGGCAGTAGCTGCAGGAGTTGAAGACGGTGGCCGTGCAGCAGACCGCTGCCCACTTGCCGACGGCGGCGAGGGCACTATGGAAGCCCTTACCACCGGAGTCGAAGGAGTTGAGTTCCATGAGGTTGAGGTAACCGCCCCAATGGGTGACAAGGTCACAGCTCGCTTTGCAACTGTCGGCCAGACCGCGATTGTTGAAACCGCTGAGGCGATCGGACTAGTCCTTGTGCCCGAGTCCGACCGCAACCCTGAGGTGGCCACCTCGCGCGGAGCTGGCGAGATGATCGCGGCCGCAGTGGAGGCGGGAGCAAGCGAGATCTTGGTTGGCGTTGGCGGCAGCGCGACGGTTGATGGCGGGAGGGGGACACTTGAGGCCCTCGCGGATGCTGGCCTTGTTGTAACTGGCCCCCGCCGCCCCAAGGGCTTTCCATCAATCACTGTCCTTTGCGACGCGCGAGCCACGTGGGAAGAGGCAGCGAAGATCTTTGGTCCGCAGAAGGGTGCTGACCCGGCCGCCGTCGCCCGGCTTACTGAGGTGATGGTTGATCAGGCAAAGACGATGCGTAAAGACCCGATCGGTGTCAACTACACGGGCGGGGCTGGTGGCGTGTCCGGCGTCCTCTGGTCCGAGGCTGGCGCTGAGCTCCTTCCGGGTGCTCCCTATGTGATGGAGCGAGTTGGCTTTGACGAGCGGATGCGCGCAAGCCGGTCGGTCATCGTCGGCGAGGGCAGGCTTGACTCCTCAACCCTGATTGGCAAGGCGCCGGGTGAGGCAGCGACCCGCGCACGGCAAGCTGGGTTCGGGTGCGCCGCAGTGTGCGGCGTAAACGGCCTTGACCTTGTCGAGGAGCGGATCATCGACCTGCAGGTCGTAATTGAGGCCGGTGACCTCAAGGCATTGCGCGCGGCCGGCCAGACTCTTGCCGGTTTGATCTAACCCACCTTCAAAAGGTTGCACGCTTTAGGTAGTCGGTTAGCGTGACCGTTACGCCCGAACTGGATTTTGGCGGGCTAAAAAACAGTGGGGCCGTGAAGTGAGGAAGCACGATGTCCAAAACGGCAGTGACTCACCGAGGAGCCGCTGAGGCGCGCGCCCCAGCCGCCAAACAGACCCTCATCGTCCTAGCGGCTTCGCCTGGCATCACCTCTGCAGGCCTCTTGAAGCTGATTGAAAGTCAAGCCGACCTTCATGTTGCAGCAATGGCTGGGGATTTTGAATCGGCGGTGCGCTACGCAGCGGGCCACAAGCCAGAGGTCGTCCTTCTTGAGGCAAGCTCGCGACGGTCCTGCGAGGAGGCTCGAAAAATCATCAATGAGCTAAAGCATCGCTCGCCTGAAACAGCGACGGTTCTACTTACCTTGCTAGAGGATCCGCTTGTGATCCGAGATGTCCTTAGAGATGGCGCCCTTGGGTATGTGCTGAGTACGGATGATCCCGAGCAACTGTTTGAGGCCATTCGCCAGGCGGCTGTAGGCCAGCCATACCTGTCGCCCACAGCATCAGTTGCCTTAGCGGGCTTGCATGCCCGTGGTGACGCAACCTCCCTGACCGACCGCGAGATGGAAGTTCTTCGCTTGGTCGGAATGGGTAATACCAATGCGGAGATTGGGGGCATCATGCACCTCTCGATTAGGACTGTCGAATCTCACCGCGCTCACCTCCAAGACAAGCTTGGCGCTGTGTCGCGCGCTGACCTTGTGAGAGAGGCAATTGAGCGCGGCTTGGTCTCCTAAGTAGTGTCACCTGTTGTCGCTTACTTCTGACGCCACGTCAGGGCACCTGCGGGAAACTACGGTAGTAGAAACGTGTAATTGGGGTGAATATCTAGCAACGGTGTTGCGTAGGGAAAATCGCTATACCAACTGGCTCACACCACAAGCCAGGGGGGGGTACGTCAGTGATGCCGAACGAAAACGCGGTAGATGTGGACGGAGGATCAGCTGAGGGAGCAGCTTCGTTAGCTCCCGCTCAGCAGCACCGAAGGGTTCTCGTCGTCGGGGGTCAGTCAGTCAGTGTCCTAGGGATCGGGCGTGTTCTTGAAACTGACGCGCGACTCAAGGTTTCCACCGCTGTTACGCCCACCCATCTCGACGCGATTCGGAAGATCCGCGGCCTTAAGCCCGACATTCTCGTTACTGACCTCTACAAGGCATCGGCAATGCGGCACTTCCCCGAGGTGCTGGATGCGATCGCGGAGCATTCACCCCACACCAAAGTCGTGGTCGTCACTCATATCGCTGACGCCCATGCTGCCCGGCAAGCTGTGCGAGCTGGTTCGCTCAGCTATGTCTTGAAGGAGGAAGGGGCAGACGTTCTGATGCAAGCTGTCAACGAAGCATCAGAGGGTAGGCAGTACATGTCCCCCAAGGTTGCGCTTGACGTGGTTCACCTCTCGTTGCAGGAGGACACAGAGGTTTTGAGTACCCGGGAGCTCGAGGTCTTGACATTAGTCGCGCGCGGGCACACCCACACTGAGATTGCGGAGATGCTCTTCCTCTCAGTCAGGACGGTTGAGGCCTACCGCGGGCAGATCCACTCAAAGCTCGGCATCGGCCGACGCTGGGAGATATACAAGGCTGCAGATGACCGCGGGCTCCTAGCCCACGGGCCTGTCGACGACCAGTAGTCAGCCGATAGCCAGCGTGCTGACTATCGCTTCGTAGACTCCCGCCCCGTTTGAAGCTTCTGCGACCCGCGCATTAGGAATCGCTGCAGCGAGCGACCCGATCTCAGGGTCAGCGCTCAGCGCATTCGCAACTAGCCAAGTTGTACCTACTACCGATGAGACATCCAGATCCTCACGGCCGTCCCCAGCGCTGATGCAGTCTCCGGGGGAGTAGCCGCGAATTTGCATATGCCGGGCGACTGCGCCGGCCTTTGTAGCTCCGCGCGGAACCAAGTGGTAGGCGCGCAAGTTCTCAAGTCCACTCAAGGCGGGTGACTTGTGGTGGACGGATCCGTTGTCGCAAAGGCGCAAGGTGTCGTGGCCATTGGCGGCAAGCAGGTCGTTCGCCTCCTCGTGGTCAATCACTCCTCGGTAAAGGTGTGACACCTCGCGGCCGGTGTGCCATGGCTCATGGTGCTCGAGTCGGCCTGCGTACGCATCAAGCAGGAGCTGCCCAGCACCTGACTCCTCGATCTGGTCGTGGATCGACAGATCGCCTGGCATCCAATCGCCCGTGAGCCAATC
>CALJKH010000105.1 GCA_937973575.1 uncultured Solirubrobacterales bacterium
AGGACTTCAGCGAGCCCATCTAGAGCCGCGGCCCTTTGGAGGCGATTGCGCTCAGCGCGAAGGCGCTCCTGACCTAACGCGAGCTTGGCGTTGCGCTCTGCCATCTCAATCAGCTGCCTTCTATCTCCACGCTCGCCGGTTCCAACCTCCACGCGGGATCCTCTCCGTTCGGACAGGGCGCCAGAGATTGCGGCTGCGGCGCCTGACTCCACGACATCGGCCTGGACGACGATCAGTGGCGGGATCGACCCAACTCCCTCGTAGTGCTGAACGAGGAATGCTTCGGCGACCTCAGCGATGTCGCCACCCGGTGAGTCGAGGTAGAAGCTAAGCCTGTCGGTGAGGAAGCCATCGCGAACCTGGAGAACCTGTGCGTTTGCGTCCTTCTCCCCCACAGCGACAGCGACCGCGTCCAGCGTCCCGGCAGCGATGCCAGCAACCCTCTGCTTCTCAAGCACTGACTTGGCAGCACGCAGACCGTTTCTTGCCCGTGCCGCGTCCTCGTACCGCTGCTCAGCTGACGCCTGTTCCATCGCTGCTTGGAGCCTGTGCTGAAGCTGGTCATGCCTGCCTGAGAGGAACTCGATCGCCTCGTCAACCCTGACCCTGTAATCAGCTTCCGTAATCTCGTTGATGCAGGGGCCGGTGCAGCGCTCAATATGGAAATCAAGGCAAGGTGAGCCACTACGCCGCCCGGGTGTCGGACCGTCGCATGACCGGAACTGGAAGACGCGGTTGAGCATCTCGACCGTATTTCGTGCAGCGCGACTGCTGGCATATGGGCCAAAGTAGAGGCGGCTTCGCTTCCGCCTTTCGCGAGTCAGATAGACCCTTGGGAAGGGTTCGTCGAGCGACACCCCGATGAACGGATACGACTTGTCATCGCGGAGCAGGATGTTGTAGCGAGGCTTGTATCTGCGGATGAACGCCTGCTCGGTAAGCAGTGCCTCAGCCTCAGTCGTAACTGCAACAAAGTCAATCTCCTCAACAGCGGCGATCATCTCCATCTGCCTGCGCCCAGCTGGGTTATTGAAGTGAGATGAAACCCTCGACTTGATCGAGTTGGCCTTACCTACATAGATGACTGTCCCCTCTGCGTTACGGAAGAGGTAGACACCCGTGGCGTCGGGTAATGCGAGGCGTTGCTCGCGGATTCGTTCTTCCCTGCTCAAAGATTCAGACATCGTGGCTTTCGAGGATACGGCCACAGAGTAAGCTCCCGACCATGGCTGTTACTGAGGGAGTCGAAACGACCAGCTTCCGCACCTGCCCACTCTGCGAGGCAACCTGCGGATTGGCGATCACGATGCGCGGTGATGAGGTCGTGAAGGTGCGTGGTGACGAGGACGACGTCTTCTCAAAGGGGTTCATCTGCCCGAAGGGAGCCTCAATCGGCGCTCTCCACTCAGATCCCGACCGTCTTACCCAGCCGATGATCAAGGAGAACGGCACTCACAGGCCAGCAAGTTGGGAGGAGGCCTTCGCACGCGTGGCTGAGGGAGTCGCCCCATACCTAGCTGGCGACCGCGATGTGATCGGCAGCTACTTCGGTAATCCGAACGCTCATAACCTCTCCGCCCTCCTCTACAACAGCGTGCTGATCAAGGCTGTTGGGACAAAGACCCGCTTCAGCGCAAGCAGCCTCGACCAGCTCCCCAAGCAGGTCGCCAGCGGCCACATGTACGGGTCGAGCCTTGGCGTTGCTATTCCCGACATTGACCGCACCGACCTGATGGTGATCATGGGCGCTAACCCGCTCGCGTCGAACGGCAGCATGATGACTTCGCCTGATTTCCGCGGCCGCATCCGTGCGATTCGGGCCCGTGGCGGCAGAGTCGTAGTGATCGACCCAGCCCGGACTCGGACAGCCAAGGAAGCTGACCTTCACCTTCCAATCCGCCCGGGGACAGACATCTTCCTGCTCTTCGCGATCCTCAATGTCCTCGTCAATGAGGGCTTTGTTGAGAAGGGCCTCGCGAAGATGGGTGACAAGGCAAGCCTCCTCAACGGTGTAGACAGGGTCTGCGCCGAGGCCGAGCACTTCGCACCGGAGACAGTTGCTCCGAAGTGCGGAATCACAGCTGAGGAGATCCGCACCCTTGCGCGCGATCTTGGAAACGCTGACAGCGCATCTGTCTACGGACGCATCGGTACCTGCACTCAGGAGTTCGGCACTGCAGCTCAGTGGCTGATTGACGTTCTCAACATTGTCACCGGCAACCTTGACCGCGAGGGCGGAGTGATGTTCCCCGACCCTGCTGCTGGCGGGATCGCTGGCGAGCCTGGCCGCGGCCGAGGCATTGCCACTGGCCGCTGGGGTACTCGGGTACGCGGACTTGAGGAGTCACTTGGCGAACTTCCCACAGCTGCACTTGCAGAGGAAATTGACACTCCAGGTGAAGGACAGATCAAGGCCATGATCACCTCTGGCGGTAATCCGATCCTGAGCGCTCCCAACGCTGAGCGCTTGGAGAAGGCCTTCGCTGGCTTGGACTTCATGATCAGCATTGACCCTTATTTGAACGAGACAACCCGCCACGCGGATGTGATCTTCCCGTCCCCGTCACCACTCGCCAAGTCGCACTACGACCTCGCCTTCTACCAGCTGTCAATTAGGAACATCGCTAACTACTCCCCCGCTTTGGTTGACCTTCCAGACGGAATGCTCGACGAGTGGGAGACGATGCTGAAGGTGGCGATGATCTTCGCGGGGCAGCCCGCCGATTCAGACATCTCGGGCCTTGACGACTTCGTCGCATTGGAGGTAGCCAAGCGTGAGCTTGCCCGCCATAACTCTGCAGCTGCTGGCATGACGCCTGAAGAGGTCGTTGCTGAGGTTGCCCATCGCCGCGGCCCCGAGCGCCTTCTGGACATCCTGCTCCGCTGTGGTCCACATGGCGACGGTTTCGGGAAGAACCCTGATGGCTTGAGCCTTGACAGGCTGATCGTTGAGGAGCACGGCGTTGACCTAGGCGCCTTGGAGCCACGACTCCCAGACTTCCTCAAGACACCGAGCGGCATGGTTGAGGTTGCCCCCGACCAGTTCATGGCTGATGTTCCGCGGGTTCTTGCAGCGCTTGAGCGGATCGACGATGGCTTCGTTCTAGTCGGCCGCAGGCACCTGCGTTCCAACAACTCATGGATGCACAACATTGAGGCGCTCGTTAAGGGCCCGGCACGTTGCACCCTGCAGATCAACCCGATTGACGCTGGTGCACTCGGAATTGAAGAGGGCGGCAGCATCAAGGTCACCTCAAAGGCCGGCGAGCTGGTTGCCCCTGTCGAATTGACTGAGGACATTCTTCCTGGCGTCGTAAGCCTCCCCCACGGTTGGGGCCACGGACTGACAGGCACACAGAGCAAGGTTGCGAACGCCTACGCAGGCGTAAACAGCAACATCCTCACCGACGAGGGTGAGGTGGACGCTGTCAGCGGCAACGCAGTCCTTAATGGCATCCCTGTCGAACTAGCTGCCGCGTAGGGTCCCATCTCTCGCTCACGGCGAGTGACACTAGGTCAGGCGACCAGTCGCACAATCGTTACTGCCCCATCGTGTAGCCAACTTAGAATCCGGCGCACATAGGCTTGGGTCTCCGGGTAAGGCGGCACACAACCGCACCGTGCGACTGCGTTTGGGCCCGCGTTGTAGGCCGCAAGCGCCAATGGGACAGAGGCGAACCTTGCGAGGTGCTCGCGCATCAGCCGAGCCTGAGCATCAATCGCCTCCGCAGGGTGGAACGGGTTGACATGGAAGCGCGATGCCTCGTCTGGCATTAGCTGGCTGATCCCCTCTGCCCCAGCGCTGGACACAGAGTCAGGCTGAAAGTCACTCTCTGCTCGAATCTGCGCAGCTAGCAGCGCCGCTGAAACACCCCTCCTGCGCGACGCATCGAGGATCATCGCCCGGTACTGCGGCGGCACCCAGGGCTGAAGGGCACCACCAGAAGAGTTAGCCCCAGCCAACTTGCGGCCAAACCCAACCGACGCGCTCCCTGGGCTACGGACATAGCCAAAGTGCCAGGGCTCCCACGAGTACCTCTGCAGAAACCCAAACTCGCCAGCGTGAGCCGAGAGCCACCCGTATGCAGAGTCTGGGCCGAGATCCAGCTCTGTCCCAAGGCGGTGAAGTGAATGGCCTGGCGGGGCTACCCATTTGGGATCCGGATGGGCTGCAAACAATGCTGCCTGCTCGGCTGTTGATCGCCAAGCACTGTTGATCTGCAACGACACCCCGGCTCTGGCAGCAGCCGCCGCCACCCGGTCAAAGGCCTGTGCTGTGTCTGGGCGCATCGGCTTACCCTGCCGCCATGCAAATGGGCCGCTGTAGTCACCTGGACCAGGAGCCAATCCGCCACCAGCCCAATCAGCAACTTCAGCGACGCTCTCAGCCTCAATTGGGACCCTCACGGAACCGCCACCGAGGACAAAGTCGCTCTCAACTTTGAGCCGGATTGAGCCGAGCGGGTCTGAGGACTTGCTGGTTATGACATGTGCCTTGGCTACTCCGTTTAGTAGGGCACTCCGGACAGCAACTGATTCGGCTTTCTGCCGGTCAGAGCCGAGCCATAACGCCTTAGCCGCAGACAACGCCGATGCATCAGCGACAAGTTGTGAACGTTGTGCAGCCAACCCGTAGCCAGCTACGCCAAACCCAACTGCCGATGTCGCACAGGCTCCGATAATCAGCGCGAGGACAAGTGGTGTCGCCTGAGCAACTTCACCCCGGGTTGCCAACGACCATCTCATTCGACTGCACCCTGAAAAGAGAGGTCTAAAGCCTCAAGTTCTGTTTCCCATGCGGGAGGAGGACAAATTCCAGCCAGTGGCAATCCGTCACCAAGCCCGACGGAGCCCAGCCGCAACACCCTTACCTCGCCAGCAAGCTCGGACAGGGTCGCCTCCGCCTCGGTGATGAGCTCCGAGGGAGCGTCCACCGGCACAACACCAACTGCCATGTCACAACCGAGTAGGCGCAACTCGCAATCGCTCGCAGATCCAACGCTAAGCCCAGTAACGGTGCCGGTCTCAGCCTCAACGATTGCAGCGGCATCGTCGACGCCGCCTTGATCCTTTGGACAGCAGATCACGAGCCGCCAGCGGGCAGTCGCCCGGTGCCCCGAACGCCTCAGCCGGGCAGCGAGGCGAGCAGCGCCCGGAGTTGGCAGCGGGATTGGAAATCCCTTTGGAATCTGCTGTTCAGCGTCACTACTCGCTTCGTCCCCTTGTGACGGCAACCCGCTAGGCATCAGGAGCAACCCCACAGGCCCGCTTGCCGCGGTGCGGAGAGCCACTGATGCCCCAACCTGCCACGCGAGGTCTTGCCCGCAGCTGACGTGAACCCGCCTCACGGCGCCACCTCAACCCACCTGAGGCGCTCGCCACCCGTCAGTGAGATGCCGAGCAGCGAAGCCC
>CALJKH010000106.1 GCA_937973575.1 uncultured Solirubrobacterales bacterium
GAAGCTTTAAGCCGGCTCGGTGTGAACTACGACCTCGTCCAAGGACGGGTCGAGTTCTTGGGCCCGAGCTTCAAGCTGGCTTGCAGAGCTGTGGGCTGCGGCCAAGGTCGGGTCGCCCTGCAGCTTCACTGTGATCATCGCGACTAGGCCACGGCCTGTCTTGCGGAGCTTGACCTCAACTGGGTCTCCGCCAGTCACCTCTGTGGTCGCAGTTCGCAACGCTGCGATAGCGGCCGGTGCATCTTCGGCTGTTACTTCCTCACCGTCGAACACTTCGGCGAGCGGCTCAATGTGGGTGTGTACTGCGGCGATCTCGGGGATCGCTTTGTGAATCTCCTGCTCGGCCCTGACTGCAGCACTGTGGGCTGCTGAGAGTGAGAGGTCGCGCGGAAGCTTGATGTGGAGGGACAGTTCAAGGCTGTCGCCAACCCGGACGACCTCAACGTTGTGTACCTCGCGCACTTCGGGGACTGTCAGAGCTGCAGCGCTGGCAATCGCTCGCGTGCTGCCTGAGTCCTCGTTGGGCTCGACATGCACGACCACATCTCCGTCGCCAAGGGCTTCGGTGATCGCCTGCTCAACATCGTCAGCCAACGCGTGGCCAGCGGCCAGCCCAGCATCCGGTGCAATGGCGACGACGACATCCGCAAATGTCTTCCCGCCCGCTTGCCGCATGCGAAGCCGGCGAAGTTCTACTGCTGGTCCGAGTTCAGCAATTGCAGCGCGGGCCTTATCCTCTGCGCCGACCGGTGATGTGTCCATCAGGACGGAAATGTTCTCCCGCATTAGGCGGACTGCGGCGAAGATCACGACCACTGCGACGATCAGCGCTGCGACGGAGTCCGCGCCTGGCATGCCGTTGGCGGCGAGGATCAGCCCGACCAGCACTGCGATTGAGCCACCAAGGTCACCGGCAAAGTGAAGGGCGTTGGCCTGAAGCGCAGCGCTGTGATGTTCCTCACCAGCGCGGTGCGATGCCGTCGCGCGGGTGACGTCAACCAAGATCACGATCGCGAGCACCACGAACGTCAGCCACGTAGTCGTCAGCTCGTGAGTGCCTGGCGACGCGAGGCGGCTGATCGCCTCGAAGATGATGAAGCCGCTTGCGACCAGCAGTACTGCGCCTTCAGCCAGAGCGGCAAGGTGCTCCGCCTTGCCATGGCCAAATGGGTGTTTCTTGTCGGCAGGTTGCTCGCCTACCCGCACAGCAAAGAAGGTGAGAAGCGCTGCGACGAGGTCAGTTGCCGAGTGGGCAGCCTCTGCAAGCAGGCCTAGTGACCCTGCCGCGATGCCAGCGCCTAGCTTCAGCGCGACAAGTCCGGCGGCGGCAATGATCGAAAACAGAGCTGTTCTACGGACGATCGTCACTTACAAGTTGAGACTACGGGAAGCGGTGAGGTTCTAAGCTCACAGGGCAGATGCCTGCCGCTATCCACCTGATCCAAGCTGACACGCCAGCTCGCGATGATCTGGCCAGTCTTCTAGCGGCCCGGGGTGCAGCTGTCACCCTTTCGCAACCGGGTGCGGACCCTGTTGTCCCCAACTGTGACGCCGCGGTTTTTCTTTGTGATGAAGACCCGCTGGTTGCTGGCGGGGTGCCCGCGACTGGGGTTGCTGCCGGCTGGGCCAAGGGCGCAGCCGAGGTGGACGCACGCTTTGTTCTCTGTTCCTCAGTGCTGCTCTACGCCGACGGCGGTGAGGCAGAGTTGATGGCCAACGACCCCGAGCTTGGTGACATGCCTGAGCTTGAACCGCTCCGCCAAGCGGAGCTTGAACTGTTTGGCTCAAGCGCTGAAGTAATGCTGCTGCGCCTTGGGATTGTCGTGGGTAGCCAGGGATCGGCAGTGGCTGATCTAGTTGAGCGAGTCAAGTCCGGCAACCTGCCGGTCCCTGCTGGGCGCCAGCACTTCGTTCCGCTGCTTGACCGCGCCACTCTCGCCGATGCTCTGGTTGAGGTTGCAGCAAGCAAACTTCACGGTGGCTGGGACCTTGTGGCTGACGACGCGCCGCTAGGCGAACTTGTCGAGTTTGTGGCTGCTGAGGTTGGTGGGCCAACGCCAGTGACAGTTCCTTTGGATGAAGCGATTGCAGCAGCCGGGGTAGAGGCAGCGACACGATGGCTCACATCGCGGAAGGTCACCGGCAGGAACCTGCGTGAGACTGGCGCAGTGGAAGCCCGCCCTTGGCGAGACATCGTCAGCGAGGCCATCGCATGAGCACCCGCGCAAGCTTGACCCCCGCGAGGCTTGGCACCTGCACCGCTTTGGTTGGCTTGGCATTCGTCGCCTCAGCCTGTGGGTACGGCCCAGCGCCTAGCAATGTGGCGAAAGCTCCTAATGCGTCTGCCACTTCAAGCTCGATCGGCCCGCTGATAGCGCGGGTGGCAGCAGCTGGTGACGTCGCCTGCGCAGCTGCCGCCTCCAAGCCCGGCTGCAGGGCGGCTGACACTGCCGCGCTTGTCAAACGCCTCAAGCCGCAGCAGGTGCTGGTGCTTGGCGACCTGGCTTATGAGGCTGGCAGCACCTCCGAGTTCACCAACGGTTACGGGCCAACTTGGGGCGCCTTCAAATCAAAAAGCTTCCCGGTGCCTGGCAACCACGAGTACAACTCAGACAACGCGCAGCCCTACAAAGACTGGTGGGGAGTGGCGGCCACGCCGCAGGGCACGACCTGGCATTCCACCCGTATCGGCGGCTGGCTCATCTTGGGCCTTGACTCCAACTGCGACGAGTCAGCAGTCGGTGGTTGCGGTTCGGACTCAGCACAGGGTCAGTGGCTCGCTGCCCAACTGAAGAGCTCGCCGAAGTGTGTCCTTGCGATTTGGCACCACCCCCGCAGGTCATCCGGCCCGCATGGGGATAACTCCTCAGTCGCGCCACTCTGGAAGCAGCTCGCTCGCGCACACGCCGACTTAGTCCTCGAAGGCCACGACCACGACTACGAACGCTTCGCACCGGCGGATGCCAACGCCAATCCGGCAAAGGTGGGAATGGTTGGAATCGTTGTCGGCACTGGTGGCAAGCAGCTCTACCCGTTCATCGGCCAGTCGCCCGGCAGCTTGGTGCGCGTTCAAGGTGTAAATGGCGTGCTGGCGGTTGACCTTCACCAGCGCGGCTGGGCTTGGCGCTTCACTGGCACGGACGGCAAGGTGCGCGACCGCGGCAGTGCGGCTTGCCAGTAGCGGCGGCGAACCATTGTCAACAGGGCGAGATCGGAAGAGCGTCGTGTAGGGAAA
>CALJKH010000107.1 GCA_937973575.1 uncultured Solirubrobacterales bacterium
AGGAGTGCACCCATCGACATCGCAATGCCAACGCAGATCGTCTGAACGTCAGGCTTGATGAACTGCATCGTGTCGTAGATGGCAAGGCCCGCGTAAACGGAGCCACCTGGTGAGTTGATGTAGATGCTGATGTCCTTGTCCGGATCTTCGCTCTCAAGGTGAAGAAGCTGAGCCACGATCAGGTTGGCGATCTGGTCATCCACGGGAGTGCCGAGGAAGATGATGCGCTCGCTGAGCAGGCGTGAGTAGATGTCAAAAGCACGCTCGCCGCGTGATGTCTGCTCTACAACCATGGGGACCAAAGGACTCATTGAATGGCTCTCTTTCCCGCTCGGCCTCATTTTCCTCCCAGAGAGCGTTATTGCCCGCAGGGTGCCGAACTTCAGTCCGACTGTAACAGCGGGAAAGGTGAGCAACGGTCGGGCAGGCCCGACGTTGGCTGAAGGCCGCTACTTAGAGGAAGGCTTGGCTGATTCCTCAACCAAGTCAACTGCGAGGCGCGCTGCGAGTTCCTTCTCGAGCTGATCAGCGCGGCGGTCCTCACGGAGCTTCACAAGAAGCTCACGAGCTGTGATTCCCTCGTGCTCTGCACTGTGCTCAAGGGCCTCTTCCAGCTGGACGTCAGTTGGCACGATTGCCTCCGCCGCAACGATCGCGGCAATGGTCGCCTCGCGACGAAGACTGCGCTCAGCATCAGGAGCAGCCTCCTTGAGGATTTCCTCCTCCGTCTTCTGAGCGATCTGAAGGTAGGCCTCGCGGTTAATGCCTTGGGCGGTGAGCTGACGAATCGTCTGCTCCCAGATCTCCTCAGCACGTGCGTCGATCAGGGCCTGTGGAACTTCAATCTTGGCCTTCTCTGAGGCTGCATCAATGCAGGCTTCACGGAAGTCACTGCGGATACGGCGATCCTCAGCCTCAGTCATGCGCTCACGGATGTCGTCACGCAGAGCCTGGAGCGATTCGTAGCCAACCTCTTCGGCGAAGGCATCGTCAAGGTCAGGAAGGTTGCGGGAGCGGACATCGGTGACCTCGACTTCGAAGACTGACTCCTTACCGGCGAGGTGCTCAGCCGGGTAGTCCTCGGGGAATGTCAGGTCGAGCTTGCGCTCGTCACCCTTCTTCGCCCCAACAAGACCCTCTTCAAATCCTGGGATCAACCGGCCAGATCCAATCTCAACGACTTGGTCACTGCCAGTGCCACCCTCAAAGTAGTCACCGTCGACGGAACCCTTGTAGTTCATGACAACCGTGTCGCCATCCTTGGCTGGCTCCTCGGAAGGCTCGAGGCGTGCGACCTGCTCACGGAGGCGTTCAACTTCCTCCTCAATCTTCTCGTCGCTTACATCGATCTCTTCGCGAGTGACCTTCAACCCCTTGTAGTCGCCAAGCGCAGCGGTCGGCCGAACTCCAACCTCAACGATGAATGGCAGTGATTCACCCTCGGCTTCTGGAAGCTCGCCAATCTCAATGCGGGGCTCACCAACTGGCTCAACGCCGGACTCGGCGATTACCTCGGAGTACCACATTGGAAGTTCGCGGCGGATGGCTTCGTCAATGACCGATGCCCGGCCGAGACGCGAGATGATCACAGCAGCAGGGACCTTGCCCTTGCGGAAGCCAGGCAGTCGGAGGCCCTTCCCCATCTCGCCTGCAGCGCGTGCAACAGCAAGATCGAGAGCTTCGGGCAGGACGATGCAATTGAGCTCAACTCGGCTCTCTGGCAGTTCCTTAGTGCGTACTGAGACGATGTCCATCATGGTCGCGGCACGATAGCGTGACGGCGTGCCCCGCCGCCTTCCCCCTACCCGCCGCTTCGCTGCGTGGATCGTCACAGGACCCGTCGGAAGGGCTTATTCGCTCGTGTTTGACCTCAGTGCAATCGGCGCTTCATCGCTTCGACGACGACTCACTCAACGGGGACGCTGAACGCCTGCTCGTACTGGTCAAACTCGGTCATTCGAGCTACAACCTTGATTGTCCAATTGCCCGCGACAGGGAACGAGACTGCTGAGACAATCCAATGCCCGGGGCCGGCCTTCTGCGGAGTTTGAGAAAGCGGCCCGACTCCCTTGGCGGCTTGCTCCTCGCTCACCGAAAGCTGCTTGACCCCTGCCAGCTGTGCTCCCGTTTTCCCCTCGAGCAGATACAGGTGGATCTGATTCACCCCAATTCGCGCTGGGTCGACGGTCAGCTGAAAAATGATCGGTCCGTTGGTGGCAGAACGTGAAACAACCCCACCGCTCCCCGCGACGGAAGCCGGCGAATAACTGGCAAGTGCCGCTGTGGCTCCCAGCAAGCCCAAGAAGAGCGCACTCTCTACGACCAGGGGTCTGAGGATGCTCGACTCAAAGTCCGCACCGTCCCGCTCAAGCGCCGGGATCCCGCGCCGACGCTGCCAGCCACCAGCTGCGATCAAGCAGATGGTCAGCAAGATCTTGATCAGCACCGCTCGTCCGTAAGGCGTTGTCAAGAGCTGGCCAAAACTTTCGATGTTGATTAACGACTGCCCGATGCCAGACACCACCACGAGAGCGACAGCCCAAAGCGCGAGTGGCGAGAACCTTGAAACAGCGGCCCTCAGGCAAGAAAGCTGCTTGGCTCCGTTCCGCCTTGATGCCCAGCCCAGCGCCAAAAGCGTCACTACGCCCCCGGCCCAGAAACTAATTCCGATCACGTGGACGACGTTGAGAGGAGCAAAGAGACCAATCGGTTGCTGAGTAGCAGCATGTCCCCCCAGCGCAGGCACAGCCGCGAGCAGGCCAAGTGCAGCCGATAACGGGATGATTGTCCTCCCACGTTGCGACCTCAAAGTTGGCCCTGACAGCACAGCAACACCGATCCAGCAGACGCTGGCCACTGCCGTTACTTGGCCGTACCTTGTCTGCAGAGTGGAGGTCAGCCGAGGCCAGTCCAAGGCCGCTAGCAAAGAGGTTCCACCGGCCAAGGCCGTCTGGGCCCAGATCCCAAGTAGCCCTGCGCCGACGCCAACACCAGCGCCGACCCAGACCAGCCGCAAAGTAACCGATTCACCGAGTCCATCAGCCCACGCAACCTTGCGGACTACAGTTGTGAACATCAGGACGGAGCCGAAGCCAAGAACTAGAGCGATGAATCCTCCGGCTCTTCCCAGCCCAAGCGCTCCATCAACAAGCTTCGGAGTCGCAGTTGGGGCAGCAAGTTCAGAGACCGACTTAGCTGCTTTTCCTCTTGCCCCAACGTCGAACACCACCCCGCCGCTGACAGGGTGACCGTCGGCCGAGACGACTCGGAACACCGCCGTCCAGGCTCCTTTGGTGCCCTTTCCGAAAACAGCCGCCCGAATGCGCGAACCTTGATTGGCAGGGTGCAGAACCTTGCCCACTGGAATCCGACTCCCGTCAGGGCCATAAAGCGTGATAGACCCGAACTGGGCTTCGACGTCCTCCCCGAATTTCAATTCAATTGTGCGGGGGGCATCCTTAAGCAGCTCGTTCGCGTGCGGGGACGAACCAGTCAGCTGAGCATGTGCCTGGGCTGACCCGACAAATACGGAAGCAACAAGCGCAAGTACAACAAGCTGAAAGACACCCAAACACTTAATGTTCATCTTGAGGCTCCCCCTGCAGTGCGCCGCCTTCTGACAACTAGCACCCCCGCGAGCACGACGAGGATGATTAATCCGAGCCCAACGAAAGCCGCGGTCGGAACGCTTTGGTCCTGCCCAACCCACCAGAGGGTTCCGTTGATTCGCCCGGGCTTCCCACCCACAACGATCGGAATTTTGTAGTTCCAGATCAGGGTGCGTTTAGCCCGATCCTTGACCACAGGAGGTACTCCTTGACCCATCCAGTGCATGCGATGGTCATGCCAAATCAGAACTCCAGTCCGGTTAACTGTCTTCCAGTCTGGTCGAGCCCCAGCCTTCGCTGACGAAGGGGGTGTGACGCCACCCATTCGCTCCTGGTTCAACCAATAAGAAGGCGAAGCCAAATTAACTTGGACACGCTCGTCGGCAAGCACGCGCCCGACCTCATCACCGTCGTAGCCAATAACAACGACGTCCTTGCCTGATCGGTTGGCGAGCCGCATCTCGCTGTCTGCTCCCAGAACGCTTACTTCGACGCCATGGACTTGAGGCCGAACGCCCCTCACAACCGACGAATAGCTCTGATCAGCAACCGCGACACCAGCCAGCGATAGACACGCCACGACGACGAGCAGCAGCGCGAGGACCGGAGCCCTCGCGCCACCTGAGATTCGACTGAATCCGAGCATCAGCTCCGATTGCGCCGCGCTGTGACCAGCGCAACGGCTGCGGTCACGAGCGCAATCCCACCCAAAATAATCCCGATGACACCAAGCGTGTCGTCGGAACTGTGAGCCTCGCTCGAGTGCGCGTCAGATCCGTGTCCAGCCTCCTTGGAAGTGACGGACAGCATCGGCGCTGGCATGTCAGATCCCTCCGAACCAATCCAGCGAGAAACCTTCCCATCACTGTAGGTCTGGAGAGCCTTGAACGTCAGGTCAGTGCCCGGCACATCGGGAACAAGGAGCGTGATCGGAAACTGCTGGAACTGGCCGGGCTCAACACCCTTCCCGGTGGCAGTCCAAACGATCTCGGATACGCCTTCGGTGACAGGACCATCGTCCGTCTGCACCGGAGTCGCAAGCTTCACCTTGTTGA
>CALJKH010000108.1 GCA_937973575.1 uncultured Solirubrobacterales bacterium
GAATCACCACAGGCTGCGTAATCGCCACCATCAACGCTGCAGGTGAATGTCGCATTCGCCTCACCAGTGAAACCAATCGAAGCTGAAGTGCTGCTCGTCGTGCCAACCGGAGCACCCGACAACACCGGAGCATCCGGCGGTGTCGTGTCACGGTCAACTCCACCGCTAACGACCAGACCATTGAAGCTGTCGCCGTTGTAACCGAAGCCAGTCAACGAAGAGCTTGCGAGGTTCGCTGTGGCGCCAGAGGCAACCCCGAGGAACACGTCGCCGCCGACATTCGGGGCGTCGCCCAGGAAGTTGACTGTGGCAAGGCTACTCGCCAGACGGAACGCGCCATTCTGAATGGTCGTCACTGTTGCCGGAAGCGTGACCGAGGTGAGGTTTGGCGCACCCCAGAATGCCCCTTCGCCGATGGTGGTTACGTTGACCGGAAGGTTGATGCTCGAGATTCCCGAGTTGGAAAAGGTCCAGTTGGCGATCGTGGTGACTCCGTCTGGAATCGTGATGGTCGTCAGTGCCTCAGTGTTTGCGAAAGCACCATCGCCAAGGGTTGTGAGCCCAGCCGGAAGGGTGACATTCGTCAGCAGATGGTCCTCGTAGAAGGATTCACCGCCGATGGAAGTCAAGGTGCTTGGGAACGTGACGCTGACAAGGCTTGTGGCCTTGTGGAACGAATCGCCGCCGAGCGAGGTCACTCCCTCGGGGATGACAATGCTTGTGAGGTTCCGGGCGTCCTCGAACGCACTCAAACCGATTGTGGTCAGGCTGGTTGGAAGCGTGATTGAAGTCAGCGCTGAACTCTTGAACGCTGAGTCGCCGATAGTCGTGACAGGATTGCCATCAATCGACGACGGAACTGTGACCGAACTAGGGCATGTGGTCCGGCAGCCCGTAACAGTTACCTTCGAATCGCTTACGGAGTAAGTCAGCACCGCTTCAACCGTCCAATTCGCTGTTGCGGCCGAGCTCGTATTACCAGCCCGATCGGTGGCCTTCACCGAGAGGCTGTGGTCCCCGTCGGCAAGGCCAGTCAAAGCCTTGGGGGAGTCACCGCAGGCGGCGTAAACCCCGCCATCAACACTGCACGTGAACGTCGCGTTGGCTTCACCAGTGAAACCAATCGAAGCTGAGTTGTCGGTCGTCGCACCAACAGGCGCACCCGACAACACTGGAGCAGCGGGCGCCGTCAGGTCAACAGTCCAATCAGGGCCATTAGAAATGCTCTGCTGTCCCCACCAATCGGTCTGCCGGACACCGACGTAGTGCCACCCCTCACTAAGCCCACTGACGGTGTAGGTGCCCGAAGTACCGCTCACACTAGTACAGGCACCCCAGCCACGTTGGTCAGTCTGACACTCCACGGTGCCACCAATCTCACCCAGGGTGAAACCAATTGTGGCGCCAGTTAAGGACGTGAAAGCGGAGGGAACACCCGTGAAACTGTCGGGCCCAGAAGGCGCAGCGGGAACATCCATAGCCCCCAAGTCCGAAACGATGGCCGAGTTGGCATAGATCACGAACACGGGTCGCGACGCGCTAACCGTGTTCTGGTTGTCTCCGCGCTGCCCGTTTGTGCCACTCCCCCAACATTTTGCCGACCCGGGGTACACAACAGCACACATGTGATCCGAGCCAGCACTGATCGTCCCCGCCAAACCGAGGGAATCGGAAGTAGGTTGCTTACCACCAGCAGTTACGACCACCGGAGAACTCGAATCGTTAGTGGACCCGTTGCCAAGCTGCCCGCTGGTGTTCTTACCCCAACAGCTGACGCCACCGCCCGACTGCGCCGACTGCAATGCGCATGAAAAGTAGCTGCCAAGGCTGACTTGGGCCGCATCTCCCGAAATGGAGAAATTGCCAGCCGCGACAGGGATAGAGGAATCAGTCTTCGTGCCATTGCCAAGCTGCCCGTTGCTGTTACTTCCCCAGCATTTAACGCCGCCGTCCGTAAGTACCGCACAGGCGTGTCCGCCGCCAACGGCAACCTGTTTAGCGTTTTGGATTCCTGAGACAGTCACAGGTGTATTCGAGACTGTTGTGGTTCCGTCGCCAAGCTGCCCATAGCCGTTACCCCCCCAACACTTGACTGCGCCTGTCCTGAGAACCGCACAGGCACTTCCCGCGCCGGCGCTCACGTGGGTTGCATTGGTGATTCCTGTGACAGTCACAGGCGTACTCGAGCCTGTTGTGGTTCCGTCGCCAAGCGTCCCAAGGCTGTTGTTGCCCCAACATTTAACTTTTCCATCTAGAAGGACTGCACAGGTGAAGTTGGTCCCAGCGCTTACCTGCACGGCGGCACTGTCGATTCCGTCCACATCCACAGGCGTTTTATGCTGTGTATTCGACCCATCTCCAAGCTGATAATTGCTGTTGTACCCCCAGCATTTCAGTTGCCCAGTAGCTAGGACAGCACAGGAGTGGTTTTGTCCTTGACTTACCTGGATCGCATTGGATATCCCGGAGACGGCAACCGGCACCTTGCTGGCAGTGGTCGAGTCGTTCCCAAGCTGACCGTTTGTGTTCTTGCCCCAGCACTTAACTCCGTGAGTCGAAGTCACCACGCACGAGTGGGCGCTGCCAGCCCCAGCGAACGAGGCCGAGGGGAACAAGCCCAGGCACGCGACAGATGCCACGCAGGCGAGCACCGTCGAAATTGCGATTCTGGGGGTCAGGACTGTCGGCACGTTCTTGATTCCTCTCGCGGTAGCTGGCAATTGCCAGCAATGAAATTGCGATGCTACAGAAACGGCTGGCGGTTGCCAACTGGCAACCGCAAATTACCCTTGCGCGCTCAGTCAGCGAGTGCTGGAATCACAACTGTGTAGAGCGCGAAGAACCGCTCCACCGCAATACGAAGCGCGGTGTCATGGTCGAGGCTGCCTGACAGCCTCATTTCCATCACCTCGGCAAAGGCCTCCAGCTCGGCCAGAACAGCAGCCTTTACGACAAGCGATTCTCTGGAATCCGACAGAAGGCCGAGCAGCCTCTCAGCGATCCTGTCTTGAAGCTGATCCCAGCGGGGGCCAATTCCCGACCCAGGCCTATCCCGACCGGCGCTGAACAGCCACGGGTCATGGATCTCCGTCTCACCCCAAGTCAGAAATGAATCTGCGATAACGCCAATCAACTCACGCAGAGTCTCCGGGTCATCAGCTGCAGTCCAGCCTTCGGGAAGTTCGGCAAGGCGGTCAAAGGCGCCCTCGAAAAGGTCCGGGAGGCTGACGATGAAATCGTCGAACAGCGCTGCAAACACGGGGCCCGTCCCACCACCGGGGAAATAAAGCGATACAAGCTGCCTCGTCACACCTGCCGCCGCGGCAATGTCCTGAATCGATGCGGTTGGGTCCGCAGCAAGCAGCCGCCGCGCAGCATCAAGAATCTGGCGCCGCCGATACTCAGGCGATTGGCGAAGGCGTTCAGGTTCCGGTTCGCTCATCTACCGCGCTGCGTCACCAAGAATGCCGCGGGCGATCACAAGCCGCTGGACTTCGCTGGTGCCCTCATAAATCTCAGTGATCTTGGCATCGCGGTAGTAACGCTCTGCTGGAAGGTCTTCCATGTAGCCAGCGCCGCCCATTACCTGGATTGCTTCACCTGTCTGCAGGCGGGCAACCCGGCTGGCAAAAAGCTTGGCCTGCGCGCCCTCAACTGTGTGCGGCCGCCCCGCATCCTTGGCCTTGGCTGCTCGCAACATCAACGCCCGGGCAGCCTCAATCTCAGTGCTCATCTCAGCGATCTTGGCTTGGACTTGGCCAAGCTTGGCGATAGGTGCGCCGAAGGCCTCACGCTCCTGCGCCCACTGGACTGCGATGTCCATCGCACCTTGGGCAAGGCCGGTTGCCTGTGCTGCGATGCCGATCCGGCCGCCGTCCATCACACCGAGCGCGACTGCCATGCCCTTGCCAGGGTCACCGAGGCGTTCACATTCGACCCCGTCCAATGAGAGGTCAGCAGTGTTGGAAGCGTGCAGGCCCATCTTGGCTGGCTCGCCGATCACAGTCAGGCCCTCAGCTGGGCGGCTGACGATGAAAGCTGAGAGCTTGCCGCCGGCCTCAGGGTCCTTGGCGACAACAACGATCTCCCCCGCGTAGGTGCCATTGGTGACCCACTGCTTATTGCCGTGAAGTTTGCCGTCGCGGAACTCGGTGCGCACAGCGCCAAGGTCACTGCCAGCGTGGCTTTCAGTCAAGGCGATCGCCGCAAGCCTGTGGCCTTGGGCGAGTGGTGGCACAAGGCGCTGCTTCTGCTCCTCAGTGCCGAAAACGATGATCGGCTGCGTGCCAACGGAAAGGTGGACGGACACGCTGACTGCCAACGCCGAGTCCACGCGGGCAAGTTCATGGATGACGAGGGCTGCTGATGTGAACGAGGACCCTGCGCCACCGAGCTCGGTTGGGACGTTTACGCCGAGGAGGCCAAGCTGGCCAAGTTCGTCGAGGAGTGCCTTGGGGAACTTCTTCTCCTTGTCGCGCTCGGACGCACCAGGTGCTGCCTTCTCGTCAGCGAAGCGCTTGGTGAGAGCAAGGATCTCCTGCTCTTCGTCGGTCAGGCCATGAATCTCGTAGGACGCCATTGGCTAATCCTTCCTGTTCTTCGCGATTGCCGCGATCCCGCCAACAAGCGCTGTCACGCTGATAGCCCCGCCAAGGGCAAGCCGGCGGCCGATCGTCTCGAACGTCATCACTTGCCAGCCCTCCTCCTTCGCGATCTGCGCCAAGGTCTTGTCGGGGTTCACCGCAACCGGGTGGCCGACGATGCGCAGCATCGGTAGGTCGGACTCAGAGTCTGAGTAGGCATACGACTGGGCGAGGTCTAGGCCCTCTGACTCGGCCAGCTCAACGATTGCGTCGGCCTTGCCTTGCCGGTAGGTGAAGTGGCCAATGCTGCGGCCGGTGTAGCGGCCGTCAACAACCTCGGAGGTTGTGCCAAGCGCGCCGTCAAAGCCGAGGATCCGGCCAAGCTCGGAGGCGATCTCCTGCGATGCGGCGGTGCAGATATAGACAGGCCGGCCTGCATCCTGGTGCTGCCAAGCCTCTTGAAGCATCTGCGGGTATAGGCGTGGCAGGACTCCGGCGAGAACATCAGGGGCCAGCCGGCGCATGTCCTTCAGCTCTGAGCCCTTGATCTGCTTGCTGATCGAGTCACGCAATGCGTCGGTGCGCTCGTCGGTACTTCCGACAAGGCGGAAGCGAAGGTTCTCGAAGGCAAACCTAGCGAGGTCAGCCCTGCTGACCATCCCGGCACGGTATGAGGCACGGCCGAACTCGAACGCTGATGACCCTGCCATCAGCGTCCGGTCCAAATCGAAAAACGCCGCAGCGCGGCCTGTCATACGTTCAGCCTACGCGCGAATGATGATCGCGTCGCCCTGGCCACCGCCGGAGCAGATCGCAGCAACACCAATGCCGCCACCGCGACGCTGGAGTTCAAGGGCGAGGGTGCCGATGATGCGGGCACCTGAAGCGCCGATCGGGTGGCCAAGAGCTACAGCGCCACCGTTTACGTTGACCTTGTCCTCGTCAATGCCAAGCATGTGCATTGAGTGCAGGGTTACTGAGGCGAATGCCTCGTTGATCTCCCAGAGGTCAACCTCTTCAGGCTTAATGCCAGCCTTCTCGAGAGCCTTCATCGCTGCAAGGGCTGGAGTGGTCGCAAGCTTGGGGAACTCGTTTGCCATCTGAGCGTGGCCGACGATCTCCGCAAGTGGAGTCTTGCCATTTGCCTCTGCCCAATCTGCTGAAGCGAGCACAAGCGCACCGCCACCGTCGTTGACTCCTGGTGAGTTACCAGCGGTGTGTGAGCCGTCCTTTGAGAGGGGTGGCAAGCCGGCGAGAGTCTCAAGGCTGGTGCCAGCACGGGGTGCTTCGTCGGTGTCAACGATCGTGTCGCCCTTGCGGGAGCTGATCGTTACGGGAACGATCTCCTCAGCCATGCGGCCGCTCTCGATCGCTGCGAGTGCAAGCTCGTGGCTGCGGACTGCCCAGCGGTCCATGTCGGCACGCGTTGTCTCAAGCTCTGCCGAGACTTCGCTTGCCTCAACTGACATCTGCTTGCCAGTGAAGGGGTTGGTGAGTCCGTCGTGAGTCATTGCGTCAAGCGCCTTGACATCACCAAAGCGGAAGCCTCCACGGGCACCTGGGAGCAGGTACGGAGCGTTGGTCATTGACTCCATGCCGCCACCAACACCAACGTTGATGTCACCTGCGCGGATGGCAGTGTCAAGCAGGGCTACTGCACGAACGCCTGAAGCACAGACCTTGTTGACAGTCTCGGAGCTGACTTCCTTCGGAATGCCACCGTTGATCTGAGCCTGACGTGAGGGGATCTGCCCCTGGCCGGCCTGAAGGACGGTGCCCATGACTACGTGGTCGACTTGGTCGCCAGCAACACCGGCGCGGTCGAGGGCAGCTTCGATTGCGATGCCACCGAGCTCAACTGCGCTCTTGGCGGCAAGGCCACCTGACATGCGGCCGATTGGCGTGCGTGCTGCGGAAAGAATGACTGTCTTTGACATGGGGTCTCCGGGTTCTCCTCTTAAGGGGGGACGCTAGGTCGCGGATGCTAACGGGCTAAGGCGGCGCCTGTGCATCCGGTGGGCGCCCGTCGGTAGGGTCGGCGTATGACGATCAAGACATCTGCCACCACGCAAGCCCCGCCGGAGACCGGCGCCGACACCATGGCCGTCCCGGTCTTTGATGGTGAGGGGATCGCCCACGACTTTGAAGACGGCTTCCTTACAAGCCTTGTTGAGCGCGGTGAGGCTGGAACAAAGGTTGGTTCTGTAGCTATCACCCACGGTGGTGACATGCGCGTCCTGATCTACGGCCTTGGTAGCCGCGACAACGTTGACGGCGAGGCAGCCCGCCGCGCTGCAGCAGCAGTTGAGGCGAAGGCCCGCTCGCTTGGTTGCGACAAGCTCTGCATTGAAGTCCCCCACCACGCTGACGATGAGGTTGTTGAAGGCCTTGTTGAAGGCGTGCTGCTGTCCGCCTACCGGTGGGATACCCGCAAGGGCGACGACCCAGACCGCAAGACCCCAGCCTCAGAGCTGTTCATCAGCGACCACGACGATCGCACTGCGCCAGTTGAACGGGGCGTCTTCCTCGCCACAGCGCAGAACCGTGCGCGTGACCTCCAGAACGGCCCACCTAACGAGATCACCCCAGAGGCTCTTGCGGCCCGAGCGCAGGTGATCGCAAACTCAAGCGAGCACGCCTCCCTCGTCACGCTGGACCGCCAAGGCCTGATCGACGCTGGCTGCGGTGCCTTCACGGCAGTGGCACAGGGCACTGAGCGTGAGCCACGGATGATCGTCCTGCGCTACGACCCACCAGGCGTTAAGGCCGACCAGCTTGCCCTCGTCGGCAAAGCAGTCACCTTTGACACCGGTGGAATCAGCATCAAGCCATCAGTAGGCATGGAAGGCATGAAGTTCGACATGTCCGGCGGCGCAACAGTGCTTGAGGCAACAGCAGCGATCGTTGAGGCTGGCCTTCAGATCCCAGTCGTCTGCGTTGTCGGCGCAACGGAGAACATGCCTTCAGGCTCAGCGGTCCGCCCGAGTGACATCGTCACCGCCTCAGACGGAACAACGATTGAGATTGACAACACTGATGCTGAAGGACGCCTTGTGTTGGCTGACTGCATCATCCGCGCGAAGGCTGAAGGAGCCACGAGGATTGTTGACCTCGCAACCCTGACCGGCGCGATGGACATTGCGCTTGGGCCAGCGTACGCCGGACTCTTCAGCAATGACGAGGAGTGGGCACAGACAATGCTCGACGCATCCGAGGACAGCGGCGAGCCACTCTGGCGCATGCCACTCAACCCTGCCTACCGGAAGATGATTGACGGCGTCTACGCAGACATTCGCAATACAGCCAGCAAGCGAGTCGCCGGAGCTTCAACGGCAGCTGAGTTCCTGCACCACTTTGCAGGTGACGAAGTGCAGTGGGCTCACTTGGACATCGCTGGCGTTGCCGACGATGTTGACCTGCCGTACGCGAAGAAGGGCGGTGCCGGATTCGGCGTCCGCCTACTGTTTGCCCTTGCAGAAGACCTCGCCAGCTGACCCAACCGTGGAAGGATTCCCCTCATGAACTTTGACCTGTCAGACGAACACCGCCTCCTCCGTGACTCAGTCCGCGAATTCGCCGAGGGCGAAGTCGCACCGATCGCCGAAGAGATTGACCACAACAAGCGCTTCCCAGTAGAGATCGTCAAGAAGATGGGCGAACTCGGCTGGATGGGTATCCCCTTCCCTGAGGAAGTCGGCGGCGCTGGCGGCGACGCACTCGGCTACGCAATCGCAGTTGAGGAGTTGACCCGCATCGACAGCTCAGTCGCCATCACCCTCTGCGCGCACACTTCTCTTGGCACCCAGCCGATCTACCTCTACGGCAGTGACGAGCAGAAGGCAGAGTGGCTGCCAAAGCTGACGAGTGGCCAGATCCTTGGCGCCTTCGGCCTGACAGAGCCCGAGGCTGGCTCAGACGCTGGTAACACCCAAACCCGCGCAGAGCTTGACGGCGGCGAATGGAACATCAACGGTGCCAAGCAGTTCATCACCAACGCTGGTACTGAGATGAGTGGCCTTGTCTCAATCACCGCTGTAACTGGTGAGGACGCGAACGGCCGTAAGGAGATCAGCAACCTGATCATTCCCAATGGCACGCCCGGGTATGAGCAGGGCAAGCAGTACGGCAAGATCGGCTGGCACGCCTCCGACACCCGCCCTCTCACCTTCACCGACTGCAAGGTCTCTGAGGAGAACCTCCTCGGCCCGCGCGGAGCTGGCTTCAAGCAGTTCCTCCACATCTTGGACATTGGCCGCATTGGCGTTGCAGCAATGGGTGTTGGACTTGCCCAAGGCGCACTTGACCTTGCCATTGCCTACGCCAATGAGCGCGTGGCCTTTGGTCAGAAGATCGGCAAGTTCCAAGCCATTCAGGCGAAGATCGCTGACATCTCAGCTGAGATTGAGTCTGCCCGCCTCCTCACCTATCGCGCTGCGATGGAAAAGGACCAAGGCCGTGACTTCACCCTAACCGCTGCCCAGGCCAAGCTGAAGACCGGCCGACTTGCTGTCTGGGCCGCTGAGGAAGCAGTCCAGATCCACGGTGGTTACGGCTGGATTGACGAGTACGCAGTCTCACGCCTGTATCGCGACGCGAAGATCCTGACCATCGGCGAAGGCACCGACGAGGTGCAGCAGATGGTCATCGCCCGCAAGCTGGGCTGCTGATCAAACAGTCCTAAAGCTGACTGACTTGGTGGCCTTATGGCCGCCTGAGTCAGTCACGGTCAGCTTCAGCGTGTGCCGACCTGGCTTAGACACTGCGTAGGGGAATCTCCCGGCTGAACGCGCCACCCCCGACCAGACGGTCTTGCCGTCGAGCTTGGCAACCACGGCCCTGACCTTCAGCCCCGGGCCGTCCAAATACGCGCGGAAGTGAATCCACACCTTGCTCTTCACGTCCGTTGGTGCGGCAAGCCAAATCTTTGGCGGCAGGCGCTTGATGACCAGCCGAAGAGTGATCAGTTGCGGAATGTTGTAATCGCTAAACGACCGGCCGTCTTCAAGTTCTTTGCCCGCGTAGAACAAACGCTGCCGGACTGAGGGAATCCCCATCCTGTCCTGAATCTGCGACTTGACCTGATCAATCACGTAGCTCGACTCGACTTCAAGCGAGATCGTCTTGTTGTCCTCCGTCTTGGCGAAGACCTGCATCGCCGAGGCCTCTGCGATCGGTCCAACGACCATTACCCCCGCGCTAACTACGAGCAGGAGTAGGAGATCGGAAGAGCACACGTCTGAACTCCAGTCAC
>CALJKH010000109.1 GCA_937973575.1 uncultured Solirubrobacterales bacterium
CTTCCGATCTCTCTTCGCTCTCAAAGACTCGAGCCGGACCGACATGGTGCCTCCGCTCGTGACCCGAAAGCTTCACTACACATCCCTCGGGAGCGAGATTGCCCCGGAGGATTGCCAAGCCACCAGTTGTCTTCAGAGGGTCATCGAGTGGCCGCACAACCTTCTGGCCATCAGTTTCGACCGCTTGACTAGCATGCTCCCCGACGGTGCCGCCTGTAACCGTTGGCTGATCCTCGTGGAGAATTCCGGCCTCCTTAAGGCGGGAAAGAACAACTGGGACTCCCCCAGCCTTGTAGAGGTCAACGGCAACGTAGTTGCCGCCAGGCTTGAGGTCGCAAAGCAGCGGAGTGCTGTCGCTGATCCGGTCAAAGTCGTCAATCTCGAGCTCAACGCCGGCCTCCTTCGCAAGAGCGAGGAGGTGAAGTACTCCATTAGTTGAGCCGCCACTCATCGCAATGGCCGCAATCGCGTTTTCAATGCTCTCGCGGGTGATGATGTCGCTTGGGCGTTGCCCCCTTGCGAGAACATCCATAACGAGGCGGCCTGCTTCGTAGGCCACTTCCGCCTTTGACGTTTCCTGCGCTGGAACCATTGCCGACGCAATCGGACTAATGCCCATTACCTCGAACGCCATCGCCATGGTGTTGGCAGTGAACTGCCCGCCGCAGGCTCCCGCGCCCGGCGAGGCTGCTGCCTCAAGCTCGGCAAGCTCCTCATCCGTCATGTTGCCAGCAGCATGGGTGCCCACAGCTTCGAACACATCCTGAATCGTCACGTCGCGACCTTGGAATGTGCCCGGCGGAATAGACCCGCCATAGAGCATCACGGAAGGAACATCAACGCGGGCGAGCGCCATAACGGTACCTGGAATGGTCTTGTCGCATCCGGAGAGGGCAACGATCCCGTCAAACATGTGTCCGCGAGCAACCAGCTCAATTGAGTCGGCGATTACCTCACGGGAGACAAGGCTTGTGCGCATTCCTTCCGTGCCCATGGTGATTCCGTCAGAGATGGCAACCGTGTTGAGCTCCATGGGAGTACCGCCAGCTGCTCGGATCCCTTCCTTTACCTTGGCTGCAAGGGCGCGAAGGTGGAAGTTGCACGGCATCGTCTCAATCCAAGTTGAGGCGACACCAATAATTGGCTTGGAAAGTGCCTCTTCATCAAATCCAATGCCCTTCAGATAGGCGCGTGCTGGGGCGCGCTCTGGGCCTTCGGTGAGAACTCTGGAACGGTGCTTGGGATCAAGAGGTGTAGTCATGGTGGTTCAGCCTAGCGATAGAAGGATTTAGCCGACAAGACGCCAGCGTCCATCCGTTCCCGTCTCAGCAAGCCCGAGAAGCTCTAGACGAGCAAGCCGGCTGTTGCCAACCTGAGTGCCAACTTGAAGGAGGTAATCATCAACCCGGTCCGCGCTAATCGCTTCGCATGCCTCAACCAGATCAGCCTTGATGGCTGCCTTCTTGTCGTCTGGATCGAGCCCGAGAGCTCTGACAACCACTGAAGGCTCCGTTACGACCAATGCGCCATCGGCGAGAAGTAGGTTGCTTCCTTGACTCACGCCCGCGTCAATCCGGCCGGGAACCGCAGCCACAGGAATATTTCGGGCTAGAGCGGCATCCGCGGTGTGAAGTGACCCTGAGTGCCTCGCCCCTTGGACGACAACCACCAGATCGGAGATCGCTGCAATGAGGCGATTCCGGGCCGGAAAGGACCACTTCCATAGAGCTGTGCCCGGGGGCATCTCGCTAACAACAGCACCTCGGTCCACGATCTCGCGATGAAGCTGACGATGGGCTTTGGGATACACAACATCCACGCCTCCCCCGGTCACAGCCACCGTCGCGCCTGCTTCCACATCTAACGCCCCGCGATGCGCAGAAGCATCAATCCCGAATGCAAGGCCGCTGACGACCGTGCCTCCGGCCCTAGCCACAGCTCGGCCGATGTCCCGGGCCACCGCATTTCCGTAGGCATCCGCTCGACGCGCGCCCACCACCCCAGCTGATGGACTTTCACAGGCGCGAGTAAGCGCGCCCGGCGATCCGTGGACCCATAAGGCCCATGGCGGCTCCGGATCGGATGCCAAGGCGTCGGGAAATTCGAAATCACCCTGATGTCTGCATGCAGCACAAATCGACGGAAGCGCCTGCTCCTCGGATCTAGCCCGTTCAACGGCCAAGTCGAGCTTCGTGTGCAGCCCAGCTTCGGCCTTCCCACCCACTGCCCGCAGTAGCGCATCCGCCTCCAGACCAAGCACCGACTTCGGGCGCCAGGCAGCTCGCATGGCCTCAAGATGAGCGCCCGAAACCGCTAACGCGAGGCTGTTCCTCGTGCAATCCAGACAGGGGCCGGTCACCGCTTTGGACCCCTCATTCGGAAGGCGAGTGCGGCGAGAACCGAATCCTGCGAGATCGTGTCCTCGCCCTCGAGGTCAGCGACCGTTCGAGCCACTCTCAGCACGCGCACTCTTCCCCGGGGTGAAAGCCTGTGGCGCTCATAGGCCTCTGCGAGAACTCGCTCAGCCGCAGTCTCAAGCGCTCCGCCACCGGTCAGCTCTTCCGAGCTCATGTCGCGGTTCAGCCGTCCCGGCCCTAATCGGGCGTGCTGAGCCTGTCGAGCAGACTGAACTCTCGCAGAGGCCTCCTTGCTCGTCGTCGAACTCGGGTGACCCCCTCCCGCTCTCGCGAAGTCGGAAATGGCGGGCCGCCCGACGAACACACTCAGATCGATTCGGTCAAGCACCGGCCCAGACATTCGCGAGCGATAGCGCTCGAGGGATAGCGGAGGGCATTGACAACCATTTGACTCCCCCCCGACGCCACACGGGCACGGATTGGCGGCCGCTATGAGCTGAAAGCGCGATGGAAACTTGAGCCGACCAGCGCGCCGAACAATTGACACCTCGCCCTCTTCAAGTGGCTGGCGAAGTGATTCCAGAGCATCCCGCCGGAACTCAGGGAACTCATCAAGGAAGAGCACGCCACGGTGGGCAAGCGTGACCTCACCTGGGACTGGCACCGAACCACCTCCCAGCAGTCCCGCCGCGGAGACGCTGTGATGCGGAGCCCTAAACGGTCGGCAGAAACCAGACCCAGTATTGAGGCCAATCCCAGTTGCAGATTGGATCCGGGCAACCTCAATAAGCTCGTCTTCATCCAGAGGAGGCAGCAGCGCTGGAAGGCGACGGGCCAACATCGTTTTTCCTGTCCCGGGCGGTCCTTCCAACAGAAGGTTGTGACCACCGGCTGCAGCTACCACCAGTGCCTCAACAGCGCCGGGCTGACCAACGACATCGCTCAAGTCGGGCGCAGACGAGCCCTGAACGATCTCCGGCTGCGGTTCCACTTCTCGAAGTGGACGCTCGCCAATCAGCGTTGAATGGAGCTCGCGGAGGTCACGGACCGCCCCGATTGAGATCCCTCGGATTAGTGACGCCTCCGCACAAGCTCGTTCGGGCAAGAAAATCCGACTAAGGCCAAGCGTCCGAGCTCCTTCAGTCGCCGGAAGCGCGCCCGCGCAGCTTTTCAACTCCCCGCTTAGGGAAAGCTCGCCAAAGATGCCTGTCCCATCAATTGAGAGAAGCGGGATCTGCTCACTAGCGGCAAGAATCCCGACGGCCAACGCCGCGTCGAAACTAGGCCCAGACTTCCGCAAGCTCGCAGGCGCGAGGTTCGCCACGATCCTTTTCATAGGGAACTCAAAGCCGCTGTTCTGGATTGCCCCGCGCACGCGCTCTCTCGATTCCCTAACTGCTGTGTCGCCTAGCCCAACGATCTGGAATGTCGGCAGCCCGGGCCGAATATCAACCTCAACGGAAACCGGCACCGGTTCAACTCCCTCGAGGGCGAATGTCATGACCTTGGTAAGCATTCTCTGAGTACAGCCGGGCGCGCATCACAGAACAACCATGCTTTGCAACAAATCTGCGTTGGGCCGACGACGGGGGCGAAGCGATAGCTGTCCCTGCCTACAGACCCCATGGACCGAAACACAGTTGGCCGAGTTGGAGAAGACCTAGCTCTCGAGCACTACAAATGCGCGGGATTCAAGCTCTTGGAACGAAATGCCAGAACACGCCACGGCGAAATCGATCTGGTCGTGCGAAAAGGTGACCTAACCGCCATCTGCGAGGTGAGGACCATAGTCAACAGGCCAGGAGCCGCACACCCTCTCGAGTCAATAGGGCCGGCTAAGCGACGCCAGGTCCGGCGGATGGCAGCTTGGTGGCTTTCTACCCGACGCACTCACGCTGGAAGCGTGGAGCTTCGGATCGACGCAGTAGGCGTCACGCTTGACCGCAATCTCAAACTGCTTGAGCTCGTATGCCTCGAAGGAGCCCTCTAGCGCTTAGGCAGCGGCGCTGTAAGCGCTTGAGTTAAACGAGCGGCGGTGAAGGTCACACGGCCCAAGGCTGATAATCGCGTCGCGGTGCTCTGCAGTTGCATAGCCAACATGAACATCAAAG
>CALJKH010000110.1 GCA_937973575.1 uncultured Solirubrobacterales bacterium
TAAACATCGGTGACTGGAGTTCAGACGTGTGCTTTCCGATCTGCTGCCGCTACCCCGCCCATAACACCAGCCAGACTCCCCCACCAGGCTCTGCACACCATCCACACCAAAACTGCACTGAGGATGAACAGCAGTCCCACAGCTGGTGCTGTGGCCGACGCGGGCAAACCAGCAAGCAGTAGCCAGGCTGCGAGCACCCCCGGGAAGCCCGGGTAGTCGCTGAACTTCGCACCGCCGTGCATCCAGTTGGCATTGGTGGCATCGAGGCCACCCGTCTTGACTATTTGGTCAGCAAACGCCCAGTAATGCCCCCAGTCACCTCCGATTGGCGGATCCCCCCAGAGGGGCTGCAGGACCAGAAGCGCAACGGCGATGACAAGCCCAAGCCCGGCCAGGTCCCAGAGCTCAGTTGACCTCGCGGGTTGAGCAGCACGGTTTGAGAAACGGTGCGAAAGACCAAGTCCCACCGCCGAGACTGCCGCTCCCGCACCCATCAGTGACCAGCTCGAGATGGGAATCCCGACAAGAGCTAGCCACGGGACTAGGACAGTCCAAATCGTGATTGAGGCGATTACGGTGGACACGACTGCCAAGGCAGTTGAAGCTCGAACCGAAACTGGCAGGAGCGAGCAGACGGCAAGCCCCGGTACCAAAAGAATCACAGTCCATGCAACCACCGCAGAGCCGGAGCCGATAACTAACCAAGCCGCTGCGATGGCGAGCATCGCGATCGCCATAAGAGGAGGTCGCATGCCCGCTCCCCCCAGGCGTGACCCGCCGGCGACACCGTGCGTTCGAGTGGACGAGGTTGCAGCTGTCAACTAGTCAGGCCCCTAGCGATGCAAAGCGCCCGTTACGCAGCCCGCGGGTATGCGGGCCGTGAGGACCGGTTCACCTCATGGAACTCGATCGGTTCAGTCACTACGGAAACATCAACCATCGCTCTAAACCAGGCAGCAGCGACCAGCTGAAGACCACCGATCAATAGTCCAATGCCTGCCACGAACCCGTTGCCGTTCTGCAGCTCAGCCCAACCGCCCGCACCCCACGCAATGGTCGTAATGCTGGCAAGCAAGGCCCCGGCAAGCATCAGCCCACCGCCGATCATCAGAGCGCGTTCCATTGAAGCCTCAATCATCCGTCGCCAATGCCCATCCGGCTCCCGTTTGGAGACTCGTTCAAGACTGCGCGACAGCCATCCCAACGCGAGCATTTGTAGCCCAACCAGCCAAAGGCCAACAAACAGAACTTGGGTGTGAACAAACCACGGGCGACCCCCGACGGACAGTGGCCCGCCCACCAGCGCCATCATGCCGACGAGACCAACTAAGGCCATCACGCTCCCCGGGTAGAGGAAGACCCGGTTTGGTGCGTGGGCAAGAAGAAACTTCAGGTAGCGCCACCCGTCGCGCCAGCGGTTCAGTTTGCTCTCACCAACCCGATCTGCATAGTCGATTGGGAACTGCGCAATGGTGAAGCCTTCCTGCTCGGCGAGGATCACCATCTCGGCAGCAAATTCCATACCCGGTGTCTTTAGGTCGAGCTTCTCAGCTGCGTCTTTACGGATCGCCCGCATGCCGCAGAGGAAGTCCTCAACCTCGGATGAGTGGAACACGCGCCCTAGCCCAGTGATCGCAGGATTACCTAGGAGTCGATGCATCGTCGGCATGTTGTCGGAACGGACCTGCCTGATTCCCATCGTCATCTCAGCCGTTTCGCAGGCCTTGACGAAGTCACCGATGCGATCCAGTGGATAGGTGAGGTCTGTGTCGGCCATAACGATGATCTCGCCCTTAGCCGCCTCAATTCCGCAGAGGTAGGCAGCTCCGTAACCCTGGGGCGATGCCTCAATCACACGTGCACCGTTTGCCAAGGCGATCTCCACCGAGCGGTCGGTAGAGCCGTTGTCAGAGATCAAGATCTCGCCCTGGAGGCCGGCGTCGGCTAGACCCTGTCGGGCACGAAGAATTGACTCCTCAACAGCGTCCTCCTCGTTGAGGCAAGGGAAGAGAACTGTCACAAACGGCTTAGCGCTTGGCTCATCCGTTCCTGTTGTTGCGGGCTGAAAAGCGGCCATTACTCCCCCTTGCCAACTGGCTCGTAAGCCAATCGTTTTGGTAGTTCGGCCCCGCGCTAGCAGAGTAACTGTGGATCACTACCTGCTGGGTTTAGTTACTGGAAGCCCACAGCTGCTGGCGCTGATCAGCTGATCTGGACAGAGTGAAGCGGGCTGCATTGTCGGTCCACCATTGGGCTGCGTTCGCCTTCGAGTTGGCGTCCTCTGCGACTCGGGAAATCAAGCGAGCCAGCTCAGCTGGGTCATCGGAATGGGCTATCTCGCCGTTCACTCCGCTCACGACAAGCTCCACGGCAGCGTTGTCCTCCGCTCTGACCAGCACGACCGGAAGCTGGTGCGCTGACGCTTCAAGAACGACAATCCCAAAACCCTCCCGCCGTGACGGGTGGAAGAGGACCGTGGCGGAGTCGAAGAGCTCCGAAAGCCGTGAGTTACTGACACCCTGCTCAAAGGTGATGTCACTGAGCACATGGAGCCTGCGGGCCTCAGCTTCGATCAACTGCCGCTGCGGCCCTGAGCCAACTACAACCGCACTCCAGCGCTGCTTTGGGTTGATCCGCTTCAGCTCGGCCAGCGTGGCCGGAAGCTGGGAGAACTGCTTGTCGGGGACGAGCCGCCCGACACAGAGCAGGACGTGCTTGGGAACGAACGGGCCGTTGCCGTTGTTGTCCCCGCGAACGACGCCTCGGGAATGTGGCTCAACACCAACAAATTCGGTGACGACAGTGGTGTTGGCTGGCAGCCTCGTGGCGTGCATCTGCGAGAAGGTCACGCGGCGACCAACTCGGCGCGCAAGTAGCTCAGTGACCCAGCCGACAACGCCGAGGGGACCAAACTGTTGGCGCCATGTTTCCAGCCGCCAGACCTCGTGCCAATCAACAACGAGCAGAGTCCCGCGATTGCGAAGCAGCCCAAGCCAAGCTGCAAGTGCTGATGTTGGCGGTAGAGCGGCAACCTCGACAACGTCGTAACTGCCTCCGTTTCTATAGAGGTGCAGAGCTAAGCCAACTGCGTAGCTGAGCGCCGCCCGTACGCTCCTCTCCCCCGTCGGCGCCCCGTGGCGTCGAGTTACAGCGCGCACCCTTACGCCGTCAATTACCTGCTCTGCGCCACCTGGCCAGTACCGACTGGTGAGATAGTCAACGGAGTTACCGCGCCTAACCAATTCAGCAGCGAGATCTCTGTAGTGAGACTCCGCCCCACCCACCGTATAGGGCGAGCAGAGGTCGTAACAGAAGGCGATCCGCTTTCCGACGCCCGCCATCATGGCCTCGGATGCATGGCGTCCATACCTGCCACGAAAGAGCTCCGAACCCCTGCACCCACGCCAAACGGCGATGCGCGATAAGCGAATCCGTGCCCGCTGAAGGCAAGCGAAAAGAGCAGACGTCTGGAGGGTGAATAGGACCGGACGTATGGATTTGCGCCCCAATCAACAAGCCAGCTTCCATCAGTTGCCCTGCGCGCACTGCCACAGCATGGCGCCGCGCGGACATTTGCGTCTGGCACTTCCTCAAGCAGTGTTGCTGTCCGCTTACTTAGGTTGATCCGCCACCGTGTCGCACGCGGCTGGCCTTTCAGACCAATCCTGTTGTCGAACACCGTGAGACTTCCATCAGGGCTTAAGCGCGCGTCATGTGGGCCGCCGAGCGGTCCACCAACAGCCTTGTCACCAACAACCTTCAGGCTGACGGGGGTTGTCGTGCCACCGAGCTTCCAATCAATCACCCCATCGCTCTTTCGAATGTGGACGACTGAGTTCGTGTCTCTGAGCGAGACAACCAGCCCTCCATTTCCATCTTCAAAGATTGAGTTGAGGTGGACTAGGTCGTAGACGCTTGGATCCGGTGGGAGTTGCTGCCAGATAATCGGCTGCGCAGTCTCCGGAGTTGCGATGTGATCGTGCGAGTTCCACTGCCAGATGAGGTCGCCTGTGGCAGACACCTCCTCAATTCGCGCGTCAAGTGCAGCACCGTCTGCTGGCCCGCCGATTGATGTCAGGTCCACGTGGTCACGGTGCACGTACGAGGAGACAAACCAACTCCCCCGCGAGGTCCGCAGTGCCTCATGGGCATCGGTTGCGGTACCAACTGCCTTGACCTGGTGCTCCAGCGCGCCATTTGGAGCGTGTACCTCAAAGGTGCCGTCGTCGATCCCACCAATGAACGGCGTGCCGGTCCAGAACCCCACTCGACTTCCAGCCATGGCAGTGACATTGAACGGCGTAAGCGAGCTCGTCTGCATCCACCACACCGGTACTCCATGCCTGTCAACGACGAACGCATACGGGGCAACACCTCCGCCAAAGACGAACGCTGAAACCTCCGAGAGCGCGACGAACGGAGTGGCAGAGGGCAGCAGTCCGGAAGCCGCGAACTTTGGAAAGTCAGCCGGCAGGCATCGGACTGAGTACCCACGCGCGACACCTCCAGTTGTTCGCACCACAAACCGCTGGCCAGGCTGGATTAAGACTTGCCTGCTCTGCCGCACCCTGCTGGCTGGCAGACCGTCAACAGAGGCAGCTCCTCCTGCTGGTGGGGTCACGCTGACTCGCACAGATCCGCCACCGCAAGTCGTCGTGTAGTCGGTAACCGAGGTTGAAAAGTTCGGCGTCATCGAAGGAGTCGTCGTAACTGACATTGCCGAGGCACAAGCTGGGATGCCCAGAAGAAAGAAGCTGCTTGCAACAAGTGACCTGACCCCTAACTTGTTGCGGTTTCTCTGCACAAACCCAAGCTACCCCGGGATGTCCAGCGTGAGGGAACGCTCACCAACCAGCTGGCTCCAGCCGGTCGAGCCGGCGGACCATCACCTGGCGGCTGCCCTTAAACCGCCGCGGGTCTGGGTTCGGGTTTTCATATGTCTCAAGGCTGATCGATCGAATACGCGATAGGAGCTCGGGGCGAATGGCCTCAAGGGTTGCGACCTCAGCCCCCTCGGTATCGATCTTCAGAAGGTCAATCTGTTCTGCAGAGCTAAGGATCCCGTCGAGCACATCATTGATGCCCAAACACTCGACCTCAATGCTCTCGTCAAGATCGGCTCCGATCGCTCCGTAACGGCCGGTCTCCTCAACTCCGAACTCCACCTTGCCAGCATGGTCCGCGACAGCCGCCTCAGTCAGCGTCCAAGACTCTGGACAGTCTGCGAGTTGCTGCCTTAGACGCTCAACATTGGTTGGAACTGGCTCGAACATGTGAACATGCACGCCTGGCGCATGGGAGAGGAAGTAACGGGCTGAAATTCCGATGTTGGAGCCGATGTCAACCACCGTCCTAGAGCCGCTGGGCATGCGGTAGTCCTCGCGGCAGAACACCTCATGCACAGTGAACATGTCGTGGACTGAGTACACGCGAACCGACTCAGTACCCATCGGAGTCCTGAGGCCAATATCAGCTGGCCATTTGCCGGAGCCGAAGAAGTAGCGCTGAAGGGAATCCTTGGGGTGCTCGTAAACGGCGCGTGCTCGAAGCAGAGCTCTGTAGTGCTCAGGCTGGATGATGGAGCGCCCGATCAGCCCCCAGTCGCGATTGGCAAGCATCAGACCCCAAGCTAGGCCACATTCACAGCCTTGGGGAAAAGACTCCCTGCGCGAGGCATTAAGCCTCAGCGCAGGGCAATGCTGCTACCTACTACCTAATGAGGTACCACTTAGACCAGTTGCCTGCTGCGTCTGAGACTCGAGCCCAGACTGGCATGTAGGCGCCGGGCACAGTGACCAATGCGCTGTAGCCCGCAACGAACCCCGGGCCAAGGCCCACGGGAGGAGCAGTTGGCTGGCCAGTCCTCTTCATCCAGAACTGCACTAGGCGAAGGCCCGTTCCCTTGTCCCCACCGCTCAGGCGGACCTTCCAAGTACCAGCGTGGAAGGTGCTGCTGGCTGTCCGCGCAGCGAGCGTGAGGAAAGGATCGGAGAGGTCCCAGCTGAATGCGCGGGTGTAGACGGTGTTGGGGTTAATCAGCTTGTTGCCAGTGAACTTGATGTACACAAGGCTGCTGCCGACTGTGCCGCTCAGCACCTGCGGATGCGCCCATGGAATTGACGATCCAACGGGGAATGTCGTCGAGTTGGTGAAGTTCGCATCGTTCGAAACGATCACCTTCCGCGCGCCCACTGGCCAGATTGGATTGAGCACTAGGCGACTCGTGCGGAATGTGAGCGTGCCGCCGATCGATACTGACTCAGGACCGCTGATCTGCAGGCCTACCGGGCCGTCCGGTGGGGTCGTGGGGACCGGACCAATTGCCCACATGAAGTCATTACCCGTGCTGCGGTTGCCCGCAGGGTCCACAACTCGAACCTCGAGGTCGTGATCTCCAACCTTCAGTCCTGTTGGCTGGAACGGACTTGAGCAAGCAGTCCATCCGCCGGAGTCGAGTGAGCACTCATAGGTCTCACCAGCGCCCGCTCCCGAGAAGGTGAAGCTTGGCGAAGTCGAGTCCGTGCCTGATGTTGGTTTGTCAGAGAAGCTTGGTGACCCGGGCACTTGAGTGTCCACCGTCCAGCTGTAGGTAGGCGACGATGTCGCATTGCCAGCAGGGTCGGTAGTGATGACCTTGAAGCTGTGTGGACCATCGCTAAGACCAGTAAGTGTTGCTGGGCTTGTGCAGGCTGTGGGTGCTCCGCCATCAACTGAGCATGTGAACGTCGAATCTTGATCGCCGCTGAAGGTGAAGGTCTGGCTTGTCTCCTTCGAGTTCGACGCGGGCGCGCCGCTCACGCTTGGTGCTGTAGGCGGAATCGAGTCAACCGTCAATGATCCGGTAGCGGTGGAACCGCCGCCACTAATGACGTTCCCAGCCCGGTCAGTGACTGCGCCACCAGCGAGCGACACTGTGACTGTGCCGTCCGTTGAAGGATCACCACGGGTAACGGTCACTGTGTAGGGGCCGGCGCCTGAGCCGGTCACACCGGTCACGGTCCAGCCGGTGGCTGTGCCGCCAACTGTGAAATCAGTGGTGGTGAGGCCGTCAATCGCCTCGTCAAAGCTGACGCTGTAAGTCACGGTGGAGCTTGATGAAGGACTGCTTGCCACGCTCTTGAACTCGGTGAGGCTAGGTGCGGTGCCGTCAAAGCTCTTTGAGCCAGAGGCCGGAGCCGCCGCAGCTGGAGATGAGTTACCCGCTGCATCGGTAACCGCTCCATTTGCAAGACCAAGTACGACTGTGCCGTCTGCGCCACCTGGCTGTCGGGCAAGAGTCACCGTGTACGGGCCTGCTCCGCTACCGGAAAGGCCAGTTACGGACCAACCGCTGGCAGTGCCGCCAATGGTGAAGTCACCTGCCTCAAGACCGGACACCGGCTCAGTGAAGGTGACCGTGTAGGTGGCGCTATCGGTGTTTGTCGGCCCATCAGTTGTGGGCGCGAAGGAGGAAACGCTCGCCACGGTCGTGTCCACAGTCCAGTTGACGGTGGTCGTGGGGCTGACATTCCCAGCAGCGTCAGTTGCCTTGATAACAAGGGTATGTGCGCCTTCTGAAAGGCCTGTCAGCGACTTCGGCGAGCTACCGCAGGGTGTAAACGCGCCGCCATCCAACTGGCAGGTGATCGTTGCGCCGACCTCAGCCGAGAATGAGACAGATGCTGCACTGCTATTTGCCAGCGAGGAAGGCTGACTTGACACGACAGGAGCTGACGGAGCTGAGGTGTCAACCGTCCACGTTGAGTCAACGCTGGTCGCGTTGCCGGCAGCATCGGTGACCTTGACCGAGAACGTGTGACTGCCATCGCTAAGCCCGGAGAACACACGCGGCGATGAACCGCAAGCCGCATATGAGCCACCATCAAACTTGCAGGTGACAGTTGCACCGTCCTCGGCCGTGAACCCGATTGAGGCACCGGTTGAAGTTGTTGAGCCTGATGGCGCCCCACTGATTACCGCCTGCGCAGGGGCTGTCGTGTCAAGAACGACTGCAGCCGCAGACTGAATTGCTGTCGGTCCTGTCACGGAGGTTGCCTCCGCGACACTGTTGGCGTTCAGCTTGAGGATTACGGAACCTTCCGTCGCACTTGGCCCGTTGACGGTGACGGTGTACGGGCCGGCACCTGTACCGCTTACCGAAGCAACTGACCAGCCGCTGCCGGTACCGCCGAATGAGAAGTCCGCAGCTGCAAGGCCCGTGACGCTCCTGTCGAACGAGAGCTTGTAAGTCAGCGAACGGGAGTTTGTCGGCGTGCTGCCGTCAGCCGCAAAGGAGGTAACCGCTGGAGGTGGATTGGTGACTGTTACGCCATCGCTCAGGTAGTCAAGGTTTGGCCCAAGGACGCCGTATTCATCGGCGATTCCGCCGGACTGCAGCGTCAGGTAGAGGGTGCCTGGAGTCTGCCCCGAGCCACCAACGGTGATCGTGTATGGGCCTGATCCTGACCCGGAAACGGACGAGACTGTCCAACCCGTTGAGGTGCCACCGACGACGAGGTCATCCTTGGTCAGGTCGGTGATTGTCTTGTCAAACGAGAGCGTGTAGGTGACGCTCGAATCGTTCGTTAGAGCGTTCGCTGAGTTAGGCGCGAATGAAGAGATAATCGGCCCTGCCTTTGCCACGCGGACACCAACTGGTGCCGGCTGAACTCCCTGGACATAATTGCCCAACTGGTAGTAGCTGCCGTCACCCCAGCACTTGATGGCGCCGCCGGGTCCCATCGCGCAGCCGTGGTGGTAGGTGCTCGAGAACTGGGTTGTGCCTGCCAGCGGAGTGCTATCGCCAGCGTTGTTCCAGACATCAACGGGCTTGCAGTCGATGATCGAGCCGCAGTTGCCGTTTGATGTGACGTTACGGCCGGTCGAGCCGAACTGAATATCGCCCGTGCACTTGATGGTCTTGTTGACCATCACCACACATGTCAAATAGTGGCCACTGCCTAGCGACGCAGCGCCTGTCAGGTCAGCAGTATTGGTGCCGTTACGCATATAGACGGGTGTCAACGCATCGGAGCTGATAGACCCGTTGCCAAGCGCGCCGGTTGTGCCCTGACCCCAGCACTTGACCTTTGTGGTCTCCAACACCGCGCAGGTCGTGAAGTCGCCAGCATCAACGGTGGTCGCATCAGTAATTCCTGAGACGGTGGTCGGGCCGACCGAGGAGGCGTTGACGGAAGCATTGTCACCGATCTGGCCGAACTGGTCTGATCCCCAGCACTTGACTGTCTTGTCGGTCATCAGCGCACAGGCGTGGTTGGTGCCGAGGCTGATCTCCTTGATGCCAGTCAGGGCGACCCCGGAGCTGACCTCAACCGTGACCGGCGTTGAAGACTGAGAGGTCTGCCAACCGCCGAGGATTGGGAAGTTGTTGTTACCCCAACACTTAGCGGTCGAGTCTGCGAGCAGCGCGCAGCTGAAGTTATCTGCCGACACAACGGTCTTTGCAGTCGTGATTCCGGAGACTGCAGCTGCCGTGTAGTTGGCATTGGTATCTGTAGAGCCACCACGACCAAGCTGCCAAACGTAGTTTGCGCCCCAGCAGTAAACGGTGCCGTTGCTTCTGGCCGCACAGACGTGTTGCCCTGCTGCGGTGACGTCAATTACCCCACTCAGTGGCGTCGTACCGTCGGTTGTAACTACAACCGGAGCAGTTGCCTTCGAAGCTGTGCCGTTACCGAGCCGGTCAACACCGTTGTCAACCCGGTCGAATCCCGACTGCCCCCAATGGTTGCCACCCCAACAGGCGACAGTGCCGCCGGTACGCAGGCCGCAGGTGTTTTCACTGCCTGCAGCTACCTTGATGAACGATGTGCCCTTCTGGACGACCATCGTTCCGTTCGTAGGAGTGGCGGGCGCAGCCGGTGCAACGTTTCCAGCCGCGTCACTAACACCGTTGGAGTTGAGACTCACCGTGAGCGTTCCCACTGGTGACGAGACGCCCTTGGTCAGCTTTACGACGTAGGGGCCCGCGCCTGAACCTGTGACGCTTGTAACGACCCAATACGTTGAAGTTCCACCAAGTGTGATGTCGTCAGTCGTGAAGCCGGTTACTGCCTCCGAGAAGGTGACCGAGTAGTTGTAGGTAGTTGCAACAGTCGGTGTTTCTTCAGTGGTCGAGAAGTTGGTGACCGTTGCCTTCGTCTGGTCGCTCGTCATCGAGCTGGTTGAAGGGTATGCAGCCGCAGGACCGAGGCAGCTGACAATGGCCTGGGCGGCAGGAGGCGTGCAACCGCCGTCAACGCTGTTCTGATTGAGGGTGACGGTGAGTGTTCCGTCCGTGCCACCGCTGCGCGACACATTGACGGTATACGTGTTGCCCGTACCGATAACGCTCGAAACCGTCCAGCCTGTTGCAGTACCACCGACCGTGAAGTCATTGGTCGCAAGGCCTGTAACCGCGGCGGAGAAGGTCAGCGTGTACGCAATCGAGGAAGCGTTGCTTGGACTGGAAGTACCTGTCGTAAACGACGAGACCACCGGAGTCGTACCTGGAACAGCCCCACTGATTACAGGGGTTGTAAGCCCACCGAACGGTGCATTGACCTGGGCAGCAGAAAGAGCGTTTGCGCTCTGCGGAGCGAAAGCGGCAAGGGCAAGCAAGGTGAACGCTGCGGCAACCGCGGCAGCTACAACTGAAACCTTCTTGCTGCTTGTGGACCCAGAATGACTCGTCAGGACTTGCATTGCGGCGTATTCGCTCCTTGCAAATAGGGGTACGGTCTTGGGAGAATACCTAATGCGTAACTCAGGCTGCGCAGGTTGACGCAACTGACTCGCCCCATAGACCCTGCGCTGTAATCTCCGCACATGCCTGGGACACCAAGTACGTGCAGACTCGTAGCCGTAGCCTGCGCAGCAGCCCTGATCGGCTCAGCCGCTCTTGCGCCCGTCGCCTCCGCCGACCTGCCAGCAGGTGCAGCCTCAACTGCCACAGCCAAACTGCGCGCGAACGACATTGGCGCCAAGACTCGTTCCGCAGCCAAGATCAGGCGCGTCAAGGTCGCACGCACCTTCTACAACTGCGGTCAGCTTCACTCTCGCTGGTTCCCAGGCAACCTGGTCTCAGGCGTTAGCCAATCTGCAGGCCGCGGGAAGTCATGGTTTGCGAGTTACCCAGACCAAGTGCGCTCATGGCAGAAGGGACGCCAAAACACCCGCACGCGAAGTGCAATCCGTAACCTGCGCGCCGCCTACCCCACTGGCGTCCAACGTGCTTGTGCCCACCTCAACCCTAAGCCACGGGTCGTAAGGGCGAAGAAGTCATGTGCCGTCAGCAGTTCAAGGGTCCGCCCTGCAGGCGGCCTGCGCTTGGTCTCCCTCAAGCGGAAGAAGGCACTAGTTGCATGCATCTCGCGGTTAGTCAGTCGCAAGGGCCATTCTGCCGGCGCCGATACAACTGACTTCCTCCAGGTCGTGGCCCCGGATAACACTGCAAGCAGCGCGGTAACGAGAGGCAGCGCGGATATCTCTCGGACCTTCCATGGCCCCAATGGCTTAGAGGTTCTGCTCTTCAGGTCGCCTGCCCAAATCAGCAACGACGCCGCAGACCCGAAGTGTTGGGTTGCAAAGGTCAACCCGACCACAGGTGTCCCAACGTGCCTCCTCGACGAGACAACGGTCACCCAGTTCGATCTAAGTGACGAAGCCACCTATGCCGGATACCGAAGCAATCCCTACGTCATGTTTGACGCCAGCGGGAACGTCTACGTAACTGGCGGTAAGAGTAGGTCGAGCGAGGGCTCCCTGTTCAAGATCGACTCGGACGGCAATGTCACAGACCTTCTCCACTCGGAGGGACGAATCTGCGTTTCGCATGTGTCCGTCCTGCCGAATGGCAGTGCGGTGCTAAATGAATCACCAGTTGGGCTGCGGCGCGGCCAAGGATGCTGGGACACCACCAACCTGGTGAAGGTCAGCCCCTCGGGCGTGGTGACCCATCTTTGCGATGGCCCAACGCAAGGACAGAGCGAGCTTCTGTCGCCGGATGCTCCGGGCGAATGGCAGAACAAGTGCTCGAGCGGCTCGTACGGAATTACTTCGGACAGCAGCCTTCTGATCGGGGGAATCCCAACTTTCTACTACGACGAGGCGGATAAGTTCTGGCACCCGTTGGCTTATTCGATTGGCCTACTCGCCACCGATGCGACAACCACCTCAACTTGGCTTGCCCACAGTTACGAGGCCGGTTTGGGCGGTCTTGACCGCCCCGCTCCAACTCATACCTATGACGACATGGGCTGCGGTCTCTGGGATCACGCAGATGCATGCTCCCCCAGCACCTTCGACTACGCGTCCTTGCTCAAGAACGGCAGCACAGTTGCTCTGATGGCAGTCCAAGGCGGCGGCGTTGGCGACAGCACTTATGGAGAGCCACCACTGCTGGCCGAGCTTTACCCCATCCCGAAGATCCTCAATCTCAACGACGTCAAGAGCCCATTCCTTGCTCGCTCGCTTAACGGCACAAACGCCTACGCCGTAGCCGGGATCAACAAGGCTGGCGGCCACGCGACCGTCGAGCAGATGCTCAATTGCGCTTACAACACTCGGCTCGCCCCAGCAGACGACAAATGTGGCGCCAAGGAGCAGCTCTCCATCTACGACAGGGAAGTCAACGATGACGTGCCAGTTGACCTCCCCTACGACATGGGCATCTACGACATGCAGAGCTCAGGCGACGGCAAGACTCTCTACATCGCTGCGAGGCGAGTGTCCGACGGCAAGTACTTGATCGGCCAGGTTGATGTTGCAACCACTGCTCTCACCATCACAAGTGAGTCTGACACCCCGCTCAACAGCTTCACCGCGTTCTAGCGACTACTGAACTTCAGCGTGCCGTCCTCCATCGGGACGGTGCGCAGGTTCTTCCTGTCGCGGCGAAGCTTCAAATCAAGATCCCAAGGCTCATGGTCGGCTGACTGTGGGAACAGGTGCTTGCCGCGCTCGACATAGTTTGAGGTGTAGTCGCCAAAGGCGCGAGTGTCGAGTGACGCATCCAAGTTGACAGA
>CALJKH010000111.1 GCA_937973575.1 uncultured Solirubrobacterales bacterium
TCTTTGAGAGCGAAGAGGACGCGATGGCTGCTGCCAAGAAGGGCGGAATCATCCATGCCGGTGATGTTGTGGTTATCCGCAACGAAGGCCCGGCCGGTGGCCCTGGAATGAGAGAGATGCTTGCCGTCACCGCTGCGATCGTTGGCGCTGGGCTTGGCGACAGCGTTGCCCTTCTTACTGACGGGCGATTCTCTGGTGCCACGCACGGGTTCATGGCTGGTCATATTGCGCCGGAGGCTGCCCGCGGCGGTCCCATTGCTGCAGTCCAAGACGGAGACGAGATCACCGTGGATGTTGATGGGCGTCGTCTCGACGTGGCCCTCGAGGATTCAGTGATCGCCGAGCGGGTCGCGGCCTACAAGTCGCCAGTGCGCGACAACCTTCCAATCGTTGTGCAGAAGTACGCCAAAGAGGTGCGCAGCGCCTCAACTGGCGCGGTGACTCACTAGCCCGCCTCGGGTCTCCTATGCGAATCGGCATCGATATTGATTCAACGCTGCACCAGTACTGGGACATATTCTCGGATGTGGCTCAGCGTCGTTTCGGCATCAGCCTCCCTTATGAGGGTCAGAGGGACTGGGTTATCTCCTCACTCAAGCCCGATCAGCTTCAAGCTGTGATCACTGAGACTCACAGCCGCGAGAACGTCGTTCGAGCACAGCCCTACCCTGGTGCAGTTGAGACAGTCAAGGGTTGGGTTGAGGACGGTCACTGGATTCACATTACGAGCCATCGGTCGAACGACGCGAGGGAATCAACACTGGAATGGCTCGAGGCGATCGGACTTCCGTTTGACGACCTTCATTGTTCCTTCGACAAGGTTCCGCGGTGTGTCGAGCTTGATGTCGAACTCCTGATTGACGACTCGCCCGTAAACATTGTTCGGGCGATCGAGCACGGCATCAAGGTGGCGACTTTGATTCATCCTTGGAATGAGGATGTTGTTGAAACCGAGGATGTCTACGCTGCTGAGGATTGGGCTGGTCTGGCCGAGGCTCTGACCCCGCTGCTTTCAGGGTCTTCCTGACCTCGCTTGGTTCCTGCAGGGCAGGTCGGTTACAGAAGGACTTGACCTGATTCGCCCGTACTCTTGAAGTGTGGGAAGGGCTACCAAGGTACTTATCGCCGTTTTCGCTATCAGCCTTGTGCTGGTGGGCGGGGCTTACGCTTGGGATTCCGCCCACGAAGACGTGGTTGCGTCCGGGATTACCGTTTCAGGAGTCGCTGTGGGTGGCCTTGACAAGGCCGCTGCCGAACGGAAGCTTGAAGCAGAGCTTGGCCCACGCTTAACTCACAATGTTGTGGTTGAGGCAGGGGGTCAGCGGTTCTACCTAAGCCCTGCGCGTGCTGGGGTTAAGTACGACTTTAAATCCGCAGTCGATGCCGCGACGGAGGCTGGGCGCTCGGGATGGCTCGGCCAGCGAGTCTGGAACTCAATCGCAGACACCTCCTCATCCAAGGACACTCCAGTCACCGTTTCCGTGTCGAAGCCAGCCGTTGATGGCTTCGCCAGACGAGTGGCAGGAAAGGCAAACCGGCCTGTCATCGAGGCGCACCTCGAATATGGAGGAGATTGGATTAAGCCGGTTGCTGGCACGCCAGGGGAAAAGGTCAAGACTGCAACTCTGGCCGACGCTGTGGCGTCAGCCTTCCAGCGGCCAGGTGGTTCTGAGCAGGTCATCGTTCATGCGCCTCAGGTTGAGGTCAAGCCCAGCACTTCTGTTCATAACCTTGGATCCAAGTATCAGACAGTGATCACGGTAAGTCGGTCGGGCTTCAAGCTCTATCTCTGGAAGAACCTGAAGTTGGAGAAGACCTTCAATGTCGCTGTTGGGATGGCAGGTTTGGAAACCCCGGCTGGTCTTTACAGCGTTCAGGACAAGCAGACAAACCCGTCGTGGCATGTTCCAAACAGCGCTTGGGCGGGCAGCTTGGCTGGAAAGACAATTCCGCCTGGTCCCGATAACCCGATCAAGGCTCGTTGGATGGGACTAGCTGGCGGAGTTGGAATTCACGGGACCGGTGCTGTTGGTTCCCTCGGGTCTGCGGCTTCCCACGGATGCATCCGGATGGACCCAACCGATGTGATCTGGCTGTATGACCGGGTGCCAATGGGCACTCCGGTCTACATCTCCTAGACATGGCAGACCCGCTTGCGGGTTACTAGAGAGCCCAGGGTGACGGGCTGAGCTTGGATGGGCCTTCCACTCCTGGCAGATGGGAGCCGATCTCCTCTGGCGCGACTTCACGCCATCCCGTTTTCAGGAGCAGGGCATGATGGTCTCCGTGGCGAAGTGCCGTCGTACCAATGTGGACGCCGCGTTCTTCCTTGACCAGTACTGAGTGCCAGAGAGTGGTTACATCGTCGGGCGCTTGGATCTTGAACCAAGGAGATTCAGGTTCGTCCACCCCAATGTCCCGAAGCTGTCCGGCTGTTGCGACATGCCCAGACTGTGTATCAACGTAAAAGGTTCCCACTGTGAAACAGCAGACTAGCGATCCAGAGACGGTGCTACTCCCGGAGTGGGAGTCGGCCCTCGAGTCGTTCTCAAGAGGCCTCCATGCCCGTCGCGTTGCGGACCGCACAGTTCGTGCCTACATGAGCGACCTACACGGTCTCGGAGTGTGGGCCTCAGAGTCAGGACTTCGACCTACTGAGCTCGGAGCCCGCGAGCTCCGGCGCCACGTTGCTGTGCTTGCGGCTGAGGGTCTGGCGCCAACGACGATA